>JAMDDG010000456.1 GCA_023488865.1 Bacteroidota bacterium
TCGATGTCATGCCCACGCTGCTTGACTTGTGTGGCGGGACGGTTCCCGGCGCTGTCCAGGGGCAGAGCCTGGCGCCGGTTTTATATGGCAAGAAAGACCGATTGGAGCAGGATTATACCTTTATAGAGACCCCTCACCGCGAAATGGGCATCCGGACCCCGACACATCTGTACGGGATGCTCATGAATGGCGAAGATACCGCCATTGAGGACGACCGATACCAATTTTATGACCTGCAGGAAGATCCGTATGAACTGAACAACCTGGCAAAAACCGGTAAAGAGCCTGAGCTTGCCGCCGGGTTCAGGGAAAAACTGATCAAATGGGACAAAGAAACCCCGCGGCTGAAGGGGGTACAATACAAACCCTGGAACCCTTAAAAAATATTATAATAGTTAAATCTGATTATCCTTTTAAATATGTATAACCTCTTTAAAGTGTTTTTAATAGTAAGCGTCATTATTACAGGCTGTGATAATGTTGATGTTACCCGCTATGTCGATCCAAACATTGGCGGGGTAGCCCCTTTACTCACCACTCTAACACCAACAGTGCACCGCCCTCACAGCATGGTGCGGGTATTCCCCGTCACAAAACCCGGACTGAACGACCGTTACCTGAGTGATAAAATTTACGGATTTGCCTTGAATATGCCGGCTTACCGCAGGGGAAACGTTACCGAACTAATGCCAACCACAGGAAAGCTCAACCTGAACAGAAATGAATGCGCCTCATCGTACGATCACGATCTGGAAGAAGTCCATCCCTGGTATCACAAGATAAGACTTGAAGATTCTAATATTGATGCCGATTGGACTACCACTGAACGGGCTGTAATCTACCGTTTCAAATTCAACGGTAATGATTCGTGCAACATCATCTTTCGTTCGGCCCGGAAAGCTTTCTTTAAAGCAACAGGTAACAATATTATTGAGGGCTGGGAAGAATTTGAGAATGCCAGGCAATACTTCTATGCTGAATTTAACCAGCCATTCAACAAGTCTGGCTCATTCGAACCAGGAAAAATAAAGGCAGGGACAGAAATTGCCGGAAATGCGGTTGGGATGTATGTGACTTTCACATCAGTTGAAAACCCTGTTGAGGTCCGTATAGGAATCTCTTACATTGACGGGCATCAGGCTGCCATGAACCTTCAAAAAGAGACAAATGACAAAAGTTTTGAATCGATAAAAGAAAAGGGCCATCAGATTTGGGCAAACGAGCTTGGGAAAATTAAGGTAGAAGGAGGGACTGAACGCCAAAAACGTATTTTTTACACTTCGCTTTACCGTACTATGGAACGTATGGTCAATATTTCGGAAGATGGCCGCTATTACAGTGGTTACGACGGTAAAGTCCATGATGACGGCGGACGTCCTTTCTATGTTGATGATTGGCTTTGGGATACATTCCGTAGTCTTCACCCCTTGATGTTAATTCTCCATCCCGCGCAACAAACAGACATGGTCGAGTCTTATGTCCACATGTACGAGCAAAGTGGCTGGATGCCAGGGTTTCCACAATTTTATGGTGATTTTCCTGCCATGATCGGGTTTCATTCCGCGGCTTTGGTGTGGGACACTTATCAAAAAGGGGAAAGGGGGTTTGACGTTGAAAAAGCCTACGAAGGGCTGAAAAAAAACGCGATGGAAGGCACAATGCTCCCCTGGCGGAACGGCCCCCAATGTTCGCTCGACAGTTTTTACCTGGAAAATGGCTGGTACCCTGCGCTTCCCGAAGACAGTGTTGAATCGGTCCCCGGTGTTAACACGTTTGAAAAACGCCAGGCAGTTGCCCTTACACTGGAGCATAGCTACGACGACTGGTGCCTTGCCCAATTAGCCAAAGCCCTGGGCAAAACGGACGATTATGGCTATTTCATGCAACGGTCGAAGAACTACCGCAATGTTTTTAACCCGTCAACCGGTTTTTTTGCGCCCAAAATGGCAAATGGCAAATGGGTAGAACCCTTTGATCCTCAATTGTCCGGAGGGATAGGCAGCCGCTCATTTTATGCTGAAAACAATGCCTGGACATGGAATTTCAGTGTCCAGCAGGATATTCCTGATCTGATCCATCTTTTGGGAGGGAAAGAGGCTTTCGTTAAACGGATTGATGCTCTTTTTAATGAGCCAACGCACATTGCCAAATGGCAGTTTATGGGTAAATTTCCTGATGCCACCGGATTGAACGGCATGTTTGTGGCCGGCAACGAGCCCTCGTTCCATATCCCTTATCTTTATGACTACGCAGGCCAACCATGGCGCACACAACGCCGGATCCGCGAAGTCATGGACATGTGGTTCGACGACCGGCCGTTGGGCATCCCCGGCGATGAAGATGGCGGCGGGCTTTGCTCGTGGTACGTGTTCTCGGCCATGGGCTTCTTCCCGGTTACCCCCGGAAGTGGCGAATATGCCATTGGCAGCCCGTTCTTTAACTCAATAGAAATTCAGCTCCCTGATGGCAAAACATTCACCATCGTTGCGAAGAATTGCTCAAAAAAGGACAAATACATCCAGTCGGCTACCTTAAACGGCAAAGAGTTGAACAGTCCCTTTATCCGTCATACTGATATTGTTCAGGGAGGTAAACTTTACCTGGTTATGGGCGATCGCCCCAATAAAGATTGGGGGACAAAACCTTAGATATAAAATAACAACTTATGACAACATCACATCCAACCTTGCCTGACTACATTCAGGAGATCATTTTCAAAAATATTGATCTCAACAGGCGTCAGGAATTTCCTTCAGATCCATTCTGGAAAAACCTTAAAAATACCGGTACCGAACTTTGGCTGGACACCGGGGATATCGGGGAAGCAGAAAAGATATGGACCCGGGAAATGACTGCGCTCACCACGAACAATACGCTATTGAATAACGAAATCCAAAAAGGCATTTACGATGATTTTATCCGGGAGGCCAACCGCATTCTGGGTTCGTTCGATCTTCCGAAACGCGTCCTGGAAATTGCATTTATCCTGAACGCCAGGCATGGGTTGCGGCTGGTGGAAAGATTCGGAGGCAAAGTGAGCGTAGAACTCCATACGGACCTTGCCCATGATCTTGAAGGCATCGTCGCCTATGGCCAACGGTTCCACGAAATATCCCCCGACCATTTCATCGTCAAAGTTCCCTATACACCAACAGGTTTACTGGGTGCAAGGAAATTGAGGCAACTGGGCATACCGGTCAATTTTACCCTGGAATTCAGCGCCAGGCAAAATGCGGTGGTCGCAGCAGTAGTGAAGCCGGATTACCTGAATGTATTCTTAGGCCGTTTAAACGCCTTTGTTGCAGACAATAATTTGGGGGATGGCCGGTTTGTCGGGGAAAAAGCCACGTGGGCCAGCCAACAAATTGTAAAATCGCTCACCCGGCATCATGACGTGCCCACGAAACTAATTGCCGCCAGCCTGCGTGGCGCCGATCAATTGGAATCCCTGGCCGGCATCGATGTTTTCACCATACCGGTCAAGGTGGCTGCTGAAGGGCGCCGGAAACTATCCGGTGAATTTAGTCCAAAAACGAACGAACAATACGTGGTGGAACTGAATGGTTCCGTTAGACCTGGCGCGTTGAGGATCGAAAACCTGTGGGAAGTCACCGGACAGGAAAAAACGCTGGCACTCACGCTTGACGCGGAAACCCCGGAAACAGGCCAGGGGTTGGAAACTATGGCGCACCAATTGGGTTGTGGCGATATGTTTCCGCAGTTGTCCCGGGAAGATCTGGGACAGATAGCTGGCGATGGAAAGATACCGGTTTATAAGAAATGGGCCAAACGAATAGAAAAAGGGGAATTAGCTGTTGACACACTCATGAACCTGGCAGGCCTGGCATCCTTCACCGCAGATCAGAGAGCATTGGATGAACGGATATTAAAACTTATTTCCTGAAACAGGGCAAAATAATTGTATTTTTAACCAACAAAAATAGCCCTACAAATGAAACGACCATGAGAAAATCTTCCACTCACAGGAGGATGATTATTGTGGGTTCAATGTGACAATTAAAAAACAAAATTAAAAACTTATGAAACGAACATGTTGTTTTCTAACATCCAAGAGGATAAAAATAATTTTCGGCAACATGGAGTTCCATACTACCTTTTAAAAACAAATTATTCATAGTATGAAAACATCTTTTATCAAAACTTTAACAGTCATTTTCATCGGGGCAATGTGTTTGCCCTTGTTGTCTTTCAGCAACGAAAAAGGCAAAGTTTCTTCGGGTGTAACCGAAGCCAAACCTCAGAAAGACACCATCCAGGTTGTCGGCCATGCCCACATGGACATGAACTGGCTTTGGACCTATTCGGAAACCATGCAAATGTGCAACGACAACCTCAGGCAAACGGTTGCTTTTATGAAAGAATTCCCTGATTTTACCATGGTGCAAAGCCAGGGAGCAGTTTATAACTTTGTCGAGAAGGTTGACCCTCCGTTGTTTGAACTGGTCAAGAAATATGTGAAGGAAGGAAGGCTTGAGCCGGTTGGGGGCATGTGGACCGAGGGAGACGAAAATATGCCTTCAGGAGAAGCACTCTCCAGATCATTTCTTCTGGGACAGCGCTATTTTCAAAGCCGGTTTGGCCGAATGGCCAAGGTAGGGTGGTTGCCCGATGATTTCGGGCACATTTCCCAAATGCCACAGATTTTAAAACTTGCAGGGTGTGATTATTTTTATTTTACGCGATGCAAACCCTATAAGGGGACTTTCTGGTGGACAGGTCCCGATAATTCAACTGTATTGGCCTATGCAAATGATGGTTATAGCGGTAAGATAACCCCTGCCCTAAAAGATGAGCTACAAAAGATTGCACCCGACAAACACCGGATTTTATGTCCCACGGGAGTTGGCGACCATGGCGGCGGCCCAACCCGCGCCAATATTGACATGATCCACCAACTTGATAAAACACCCGGATACCCGGCAGTAAAATTCACCACGGCGAGTGATTTTTTCAAAAAATCATCCAAGGAGATGAACGGCCGCCCAACACACCGCGGAGAGATGCAGTTTATTTTCGAAGGTTGTTATTCCACGGTGTCCGATATAAAAGCAGGCAACAGGAACAGCGAAAATGCCCTGTATGCAGGCGAATTCTTTAATACCCTCCGCTGGCTGAACGGTGATGCCTACCCTGCCGCAGAGTTTCATGACTTGTGGAAAACGGTAACATTCCAACAGTTCCACGACATTCTCCCAGGTTCGGCAATCAATGAAGCAAACAAGGAAGCCATTGCACGTTACAGCGAGGTGCTCCGTAAAACGACAGAATTGCGCAACAACGCTTTCCGCAAGTTGGCCGATGAGGTTAAATTCCAGACGGGGATGGGACAACCCGTTGTTGCTTATAACCTTCAGCCCTATGGCCGTAAAGCTGTTGTCGAAGCAAACGTCTATTCACACGAAGAGCCCGTATCTGCTATGTTAACACGCCCCGGAGATTATTATGGTTCAAAATACGTTAAACCAATCGATAAAGGACAAGGCGCCGTACCAACAGTATTGGTACGCGACGCCTCAGGGAAAAAATATCCTGCACAAGTTACATGGGGAAAAACAACGCCTCCCGGGTTTACTTCGAAAGTCCAGTTTGTTGTTGACGACATGCCGGCCGGTGGATACAAAACATTCTATGTCGATATGACGAAACCAGGTGAGTATAACGAACCTATCCCATTCAACAACAACACGTTCGAAACAGACTTCTTCAAAGTTAAGTTTGATATGAAAACCGGGGGGATTGTTGGACTTTACGACAAACGCTCAAATAAAGAGTATGTAAAAGAGGGGGGACAGCTTAATAAGCTGAGAATCTACCTCGAAGATAAAAAAGGGGGGATGAAATCATGGACCATCAATAAGATTGTAAAAGAAGAGGACGTTACCAATGTTGTTAGTGTCAAGGTTGTTGAAAACGGCCCTGTGAGGGCTTGTGTTGAAACCGTTAAAACCTGGGGCAAATCAAGGTTCATCGAACGCACCTATCTTTACCGTTCATACCCGCGCATTGCTTATGACATGGAAGTGCACTGGCTCGAAACAGGGAGCGATTCGACAGATTCACCCATGTTGAGGGCGCTTTTCCCTATAGCCATTGATAACCCGGTATTTAACTGCCAGGTCCCGTTCGATGTTGTTGAAAGGCCAACGGACCTGAGAAGTAATACCCCACAATCATTTAAGCGTTTCCAAAACAACTGGGTTCCTGAAAAAAGTCCTGACGGGCAGGAAGTTCCCGCACAGAAATGGGTCGATCTGACGGATGGTGTGACAGGCATTGCCCTGTTGAACAATACAAAATATGGCCATTCATACCATAACGGGGATTTGAGGCTTACCCTGATGAGGTCAGCGGGATATCCCGATATTTATCCAAACCTTGGTAAATTCAATATCAGCTATGCACTCTATCCCCATGCCGGTGATTGGAAGAACGGGGTTTGGGCTGAAGGGGACGATTTTAACGTGCCTGTCTATGCTGCCGAGCCCCCATCGCTGGCCATGGTGAAGGAACATGCAACCAGGCCGGAAGAAGCTTCCTTCATCTCCGTCGATAACAAAAATGTTGTGCTCTCCGGCATGAAACAGGCTGAAGATGGGAAAGAATTGATCGTAAGGTTGCTTGAAACGGAAGGGAAAGAAACAACGGTTAACGTTCAATTGCCGGTGGCCATACGCTCTGCACGCAGGTTAAACCTAATCGAATTTCCGCTAAAGGACGCAGTGACGCCAACGGTTAATGGCCGGTCGGTTAAGGTTAAAATCCGTCCACACGAAATTGTTACCCTCGGGATATTACCTGTTAAGTAAAATGAATGTTACTAAAAATTTAAATTATTATGCCTTTATACGAATACAAAAAAAATGCAGAAAACTGCATCCGGCTTCCGAAAACCATGTCGGAAAATATTATCTGCGGAAGCAATGAGGTACTGAAATCTATGGCAGGCAAAATAGCTGATGCCGGTAACGGGCTGGTTCTTTTTGACGGTTGGTACGGCGTGGATTGGGATAAGATCATCACGGGAATAAAAGCTGAATTACCTGATGTCCGGTTTACCAACGCGGCTACCCTTTTTAAACCGGTTGAAATAATAGATGATTATCGCAAGCCATCCCTGACTGATGATCCAAGTTTTGGCTGGGTCAATGATCAGGGCATCCTGGAAGACATCATGGATGAAGAAAAGATTGCCTCGTTCAGGCAGATGGTTTTAAACGAAAACGGAACGGTTGTCCTCTATGGCCCGGGATCAGCGATCAAATCCCTTGCTTCCCAGGCAAAATTAGTCTTCTACTTCGATTTTACCATGCAGCCCCTCCTCTGGCAGCTATGGGACGGGAAACTTGTTCCCTTTGGATGCACTAAACCCGAAAAAGATTATAACTGGAAAAAATATTACTACAACGATTTCTATCTTCTCCTTCGTCAGAAAAAGTATGTTTTCGGCAGGATGGATTTCTACGTGGAATATGTTGACAGCTCAAATCCAAAACTCATTGATGCCAACACCTATAACTACATGATTGATGAGTTGGTAAAACAACCGGTCAAGCAGGTTAAGATTACCCAACCCGGTCCCTGGGGGGCATACAGGTACAAAGATTTATGGGAGATTGAGGGCCTGGAGTGCAATGCATGGAATGAACTGGCGGGTATCGAATTAAGTGTACTGATCGACTGGGGGGGAGAACACCTGCTCAATATCCCCGCGCAAAATTTTATGCAACGCCCTGTCCAGATGGTCGGGGAATATGTACACAAAACCTATCCGGGCCTGATGCCGTTACAGGTATGGCTGGATGACGGATATTTTCCTGAACCTGTATCTTTTGAACGTTCAAGTATGCCGATACACGACCACCCGGGCACCCAGTATGTGAAAAGGCATTTTAATGAACCGCTCGGACGGTATGAAACCTATTATATCGTTGAATCATACAAGGGGTCTTCCACATGGATGGGGTATAAAGAGGGCGCCGACCTTGAAGAGTGGGAAAGGTTATGCCGGGAATCAGAAAACAAAAAAGAGATTCCCAACTGGCAGGACTTTATCTGCCGCTGGGATACCAACGTGGGTGACCTCTTCCTGATACCGCCGGGCACAACCCATGGACATGGGGGAAATCAAATGATCCTGGAGATGGACACGGGGCCATCAGTCGCCGGAACGGAGTATTCATTCTTTACTTTCGATTTTGCCCGGAACACTTGGGACGATGTAAAAAAAGAGATGACTGCGCCTCCCATGCGGATGCACCTCGAACACTCGTTTGACAACAATAAATTTATCAGGGAAACGCGGGTCAGAAATACCCATCGGGCCCGCCCGGTTACAATGGATGGCAATGGAAAATTCCGGAAAGATCGATACACTACAATTTCTGAAATGCCGTTCCATATTGAGCGTATCTTTTTTGAACACCAGGCCGAAAATGACACGGAGGGAAAATACATGCAAATAGTGACCCTGACTGAAGGAAAACAGGTAACGATCCGCTCCATTGAAAATCCTGAATATTCGACAACAATCGAACGGTTGCAGGCCTGTATTATTCCTGCAGGTTTTGGAAAACA
>JAMDDG010000019.1 GCA_023488865.1 Bacteroidota bacterium
GTGAATCCTTGTAAAGCATCAGAATACAACAGAACAGATAAAACATTCAATTTAAATATCATACCGCTATGTATCTTTTAGGAATTGACATCGGAAGTTCATCGGTGAAGGCATCTATCGTTGACGGACCTACCGGGAAGTGCCTGGCTTCCGCTTTTTATCCGAAACAGGAGATGAAAATCACTGCTTTACAACCGGGATGGGCCGAACAGGCGCCCGAGTTGTGGTGGAAAAATCTAAAATTGGCGATTCACGAGGTGCTGGCTGCATCGAAAGTTGCACCCAAAACCATTGATTCCATCGGTATCTCTTACCAGATGCACGGATTGGTCGCCGTGGATAAAAACCGGAAGGTACTGCGCCCCTCCATTATCTGGTGCGACTCACGCGCAGCGGTTTACGGGAACAAAGCTTTCGCGGATCTGGGAGAAGAAACATGCCTTTCGGGCTTTCTGAACTCACCCGGCAACTTCACGGCCTCCAAACTCAAATGGGTCAAAGAGAACGAACCGGAATTGTACAGCCGTATCGACAAAATCATGTTACCGGGCGATTACATTGCCATGAAGCTCTCGGGAGAGATCAAAACAACAGTCGGCGGATTGTCGGAAGGTATTCTGTGGAATTTCAAAGAGAATTCCTTGGCAGAAAGCCTGCTAAACTATTATGGCTTCGACCGTTCCCTGATCCCGGAAATTGTCCCAACTTTTTCTGTACAGTCAGTAGTAAATGCCGAAGCAGCCGCTGAACTTGGGTTGGCCGAAGGGATCAAAATCAGTTACCGGGCCGGCGACCAGCCCAACAACGCGCTATCGCTGAATGTATTGAACCCGGGTGAAATAGCTGCCACAGCTGGAACCTCCGGGGTTGTTTACGGGGTCAGCGGCGAAGTAAAATACGATCCGCTCTCCAGGGTCAACACTTTCGCGCACGTCAACCATACCAGCGACGCCACCCGCCTGGGCGTGTTGCTTTGCATCAACGGTACCGGCATCCTGAATTCCTGGCTCAACAAATATGTCGGGAACAAAGCCTTCTCTTACCAGGAGATGAACGACAAAGCTGCTGCAGTTCCAATCGGATCCGAGGGTTTGAGTATTCTTCCATTCGGGAACGGTGCAGAACGGGTGCTTCAGAACATAAATACCGGTGCACAGATTTCAGGTCTCGGTTTCAATACCCATACCGATGCCCACCTTTTCCGCGCGGCGCAGGAGGGGATTGTCTTCTCTTTCAAATACGGAATGGAAATTATGGAAGGGATCGGCATCCATGCCAAAGTAATCCGCGCAGGCAAGGCAAACATGTTCCTCAGTCCGGTATTCCGGGAAACGCTGGCAGGCGTTTCAGGCGCCAGCATTGAATTGTACGACACCGATGGCTCCGTCGGCGCTGCCCGCGGCGCAGGGATCGGATCAGGATATTATGCCTCAGCTAAAGAAGCATTTGCCGGACTGCAAAAACTGGAAACCGTTCATCCCGACATTTCCAAAAAGGAACAATACGAAGAAGCCTATCAAAATTGGAAATACCTACTCAATAAACAGTTAAAATGACAGGCAAGATTTCTTTTCTGGTGATTGCCCTTGTGTCCATTTGTGAAACCCTTTGCGACCTTCGTGGTGAAATTTTAAAGCTTAACCACAAAGCTCACCAAGGAAAGCACAAAGTATACCCAAAGAATTCTGCTAAGCTAAACGACATGGAAATAGGTATAATCAATCTCTCACATAACTAACAAACATTCTGAAATCATTTTTAAAATTCAAACATCATGACAGCTTTTAAAGGAAACAAAGCGTACTTTCCCGGTATCGGCCAGATTAAGTACGAAGGACCGCAATCAAAAAATCCAATGGCATTCAAATATTATGATGCCAACAAAGTGGTTTTGGGTAAAACCATGAAAGAATACCTCCGGTTTGCCGTTGCCTATTGGCATACTTTCTGTGGCGACGGTGGCGATCCTTTTGGTCCCGGAACCAAGAAATTCCCTTGGGCAGGCGCCGCCGACAAGATGACTGCAGCCAAAGAAAGAATGGATGCAGCTTTTGAATTCATCAGCAAAATTGGGGCCCCTTTTTACTGTTTTCACGACACCGATGTGGTTGGTGACGGATCGGTTTTCGAAATTGAAAAGCGTTTGTCGGACATGATCGATTTCGCCAAAGAGCGTCAAAATGCCACCGGCATCAAACTGCTTTGGGGCACCGCCAACGTTTTCTCCAATCCACGTTACATGAACGGAGCCTCTACCAATCCCGATTTCAATGTATTGACCAATGCTGCAGTTCAGGTTAAGAACGCCATGGAAGCCACCATTGCCCTGGGCGGGACCAACTATGTTTTCTGGGGCGGACGCGAAGGGTACATGAGCCTGCACAACACCGACACCAAACGCGAATTGGAACACATGGGCTGGTTCCTGGGCGCAGCCCGCGACCATGCCCGCAAACTCGGATTTACCGGTACTTTTCTGATCGAGCCAAAACCAATGGAACCGATGAAACATCAGTATGATTTCGACTCCCAGACGGTGATCGGCTTCCTGAAAGCACACGGTTTAGAGAAAGACTTCAAATTAAATATCGAAGTAAACCACGCCACTTTAGCAGGCCACACTTTTGCGCACGAGTTGCGCTTTGCCCGCGACAACGGCATGTTTGGTTCGATCGATGCCAACAAGGGCGATTACCAAAACGGATGGGATACCGATGAATTCCCAACCAACATTTATGAAGTAACGGAAGCCATGATCGAAATTATCCAGGCAGGCGGTTTCACCAACGGGGGTGTCAACTTCGATGCCAAGACCCGCCGCAATTCGTCCGACCTTGAGGATATTTTCTTGGCCCACATCGGTGGAATGGATGTTTTTGCCCGTTCTTTGGTTATTGCCGACAAGTTGTTGAAAGACTCAGACTATCTGAAACTGAAGGCAAACCGCTATGCCTCTTTTGACTCAGGCAAAGGCGCTGAATATGAAGCAGGTAAACTTAACTTTACCGATTTATACCATATTGCCAAAGAAGTTGGCGAACCGAAACAGATCAGCGGTAAACAGGAGAAGCTGGAGCAAATAATTAACAGCTACATCTAAATATGAAACAGCACAATACGTTATATGTGGTCGGGATTACCCTGGTGGCCACATTGGGCGGACTGTTATTTGGTTACGATACCGCAGTTATTTCGGGGGCTGAAAAATCCATTCAGCTATACTTAATCAAAGGTTTGGGTTTGGGATCGCTGGCGCATGGTGCCACAATCTCAAGCGCCCTGATCGGATGTATCATTGGCGGGACCTTATCCGGACTGGCAGCTTCAAAAATGGGCCGGAAGAATTCACTGATGCTTTCGGCTTTGCTTTTCTTCATCTCTGCCCTCGGTTCGGGTTGGCCGGAAACCCTCTTTTTTACGAAGGGGGAACCCACCATGGGGCTGCTCCTGATGTTTAACTTTTACCGCATTATCGGCGGCATTGGGGTAGGAATTGCATCGGCTGTCTGCCCGATGTATATCGGCGAAATTGCTCCGGCCGAGATTCGCGGGAGGCTGGTTTCCTTCAACCAGTTCGCCATTATCTTCGGGATGCTGGTAGTCTATTTTGTCAACTATTTCATTGCACACGGTCAGTCGCTGGAATGGATCAATACAACCGGCTGGCGCTGGATGTTTACCTCCGCAGCCATCCCTTCGGGTATTTTTGCCCTGTTGTTGCTTTTCGTACCCGAGACTCCCAGGTATCTGGCCTTGCACAATCATGACAGCCAGGCGCTTTCCATCCTGACAAAAATCAACGGAAAAGAGAAAGCTTTATCCATTCTTCAGGATATCAAAAAATCGGTGGAAGCTTCCTCCGAAAAACTTTTTGCTTATGGGAAAGTGGTGATCATCATCGGCATCCTGCTCTCCGTATTTCAACAATTTGTCGGTATTAACGTAGCGCTTTACTATGCTCCCCGGATTTTCGAAAGCATGGGGGCCGCCAAAGATGCCTCCATGTTGCAGACCGTCGTGATGGGATTGATCAATGTCATCTTTACCGTTCTGGCCATTGCCACCGTGGATAAATATGGCCGCAAACCCTTGCTGATGACCGGTTCGATCGGCATGGCAGTGGGTATGTTTGCCATCGGGACATTAGCCTTTATGAAAGTAATAGGGATCAGCACCTTAGTCTTTATCATCATTTATACAGCCTCCTTTATGATGTCGTGGGGACCGATCTGCTGGGTATTGATCTCAGAAATCTTCCCCAATAAGATCAGGGGCCGGGCCATCGCCATCGCGGTAGCATCCCAGTGGGCGGCCAACTATTTCATCTCATCCACTTACCCTGCCATGATGGAATTCAGCGGCGGCGTGACCTATTGCTTCTACGGAGCGATGAGTCTGCTCTCATTTATCTTCGTCTGGAAAATGGTTCCCGAAACCAAAGGAAAGACGTTGGAAGAGATGGAGGGAATATGGTTGAAAAATAGCTAATTACAATATAATTTTATCTCAACTGACGGGGTGACTAAGAGTCACCCCGTCAGTTACTCGTATTTCTCAGCAAAAAACATTAACTTGTAGATAAATATTGTTTATCACTTTAAACTTTAACTGCAAAATGTTTTTCCAAACTGATCATCTTTATCACATTTACAACCAGGGAAACAACCGACAAAAGATTTTTTTTAGTAGAAATAACTATTTGTTCTTTCTAAAAAAAATTCAGACCTATATTCTTCCTTATAGTGATTTGCTTGCCTGGTGTCTAATGCCAAATCACTTCCACCTGATGGTTTATGTTCGTTCTGAGGGATTAATCCAACGAAACGGAAAGATACGGTCATTCAATGATTCAATTGGTATTATGCTCAGGTCATACGCGCGGGCGGTCAACAAAGAAGTGGTCAGAACTGGATGTTTGTTCCGTGAAGAAACAAAAGCAGCCTGCCTTACTGAACCCAAACAAATCAAAAATTCCTGGTACAATAATGGAGGCATCAAAGAGGTTATTCTGGAAAACCCGGATGTCGGATATCCCAATATCTGTTTCAATTATATCCTTTTGAATCCGGTAAGGGCAGGTCTTGTACACTCACCTCAGGATTGGGAGTTTTCTTCATTTTCAGAATTCATCGGTGAAAAATTAACAACCATGCTCAATCCCGGTAAAATAGCGGAGTTTGAGCTTAAATTTCTCCAGCTTGACGGGGTTACTAAGAGTCACCCCGTCAGGAGAGATATAATAAATCGGCCTAAGAAAAAAAATTCCATTTCACCTAAGTTTTGTTGATGATTATTGTACTTTTGTCCCTTCTGAAAATAGAACCCCATTAATATGGAAGAAGGCTCGAGTAGACACCAATTATTTATCCTGATGTAGTCAGGCAGATCGGCCTTTGTCCGACCTCCTGTGCTGGATCACAAAAAGCAAAGGAGGTTTGTATGACTTCAACAATCCCGTTTTTTTTAAGCCGCATTATTGGCGCCAGAGTCTATGGACCTCACAACAATTTTGTTGGGATAGTCAAGGATTTGTTGCTCAGCCATGAGGTGTCCGCCAATCAGGAAATACCTGAAAAACCTGTTGTTTACGGCATTTCCCTAAAAATAGGCAAAAAAATCAACCATTTTCTTTTCGATTTTTTTGAAGTTTCCAAAAAAAATAAAAAGCTTTTTGTCCTTTGCAACAAACTTGAAGAGCTTCCCGAAAATAAAAAAGAGGAATGCATCCCCCTTGCCGGACTGGTTTTAGACAAGCAGATTGTCGATCTGAACGGACGGAAAGTAGTGCGTGTCAACGATGTCAGGCTGGCAACCATTAACAACGTCACCTATGCCATTGCCGTTGATGTCGGCATTGAAGGACTGCTCAGAAGGATCGGTATCGTGCGTCCGTTCAAATTCTTTTTCTCCCTCGTCAATTCCAATCTACCATCGAAGTTCATCTCCTGGGACGATATGGAGGCAATTGATTATTCGAACCTGAGTATCAAACTTACTTCGACTTTCTCCAAACTCAATACGTTACACCCCTCCGATCTGGCAGATATCATCGAAGATCTGGACAACCGTTCACGCCAGTCGGTTTTTCTGGCATTGGATGAAGAGATGGCTGCCGACGTGCTGGAAGAGATGGAACCCAAAGCCCAGATCAAAATTATCGAAGGCATGTCGGTCGAAAAAATGGCCGATGTTTTGGAAAAGATGCCTGCCAACGAAGCCGCTGATATTATCGACTCCCTTGAAGAAGAACGGGCAGAATTGCTCCTCAATGAGATGGAGGCTGAATCCTCTTCCGAAGTCCGCGAACTGCTGGAATATGAAAATTACGAGGTTGGCAGTATCATGACGACTGAAATACTCGCTTACCAGGAGGATACTACTGTTGAAGCCGTCTTCCGTGATCTGAGGGCGAACCAGCCTGAAGTTGAGTCGATGTTCGGATTCTTCGTGATCAATAAAAACAATGAACTAATTGGCACTTTTTCCTTCCGTGATCTGGCCGTCTCAGACCTTACTGCACAGATTTCGAGTTTCATGAACGATGACCCCATCTTCTTATACGACGAGCAAAAAATTGATGATGTGGCCGAATTGGTTTCAAAATACAACCTTCTGGCCATTCCGGTAGTCAACAAAAGCAACCAGCTGGAAGGTATGGTAGTGATACACGACGTCATAGAGGATTTGGTAAGCAAAAGAAGGACTAACAAAAAATAGAGGGCGCGGGCATGTTCAAAGACAAAATAAGAAGGAGATCGCTGCTCAAAAGATTCGGCATTTTTCTGGCTATTTTAGGACCGGGTATTATTACCGGAAGTGTGGACAATGATGCCGGTGGCATTACAACCTACTCTGTGGCAGGCGCTTTGTATGGATACAACCTGATCTGGACACTGATCCCCTCGTTTTTGGTACTGATCGTTATTCAGGAGATGAATGCCCGAATGGGGATTGTCACCGGCAAAGGCCTCGCCGACCTGATCCGTGAAAATGCCGGAGTGAAAATTACCTTCTTCATCTTTCTCGGCCTGCTTATCGCCGATATCGGCAATACGACTACTGAATTTGCCGGTGTTGCCGGAAGTTTGGAAGTTTTCCACGTAAGCAAATATATTTCTGTTCCTGTCATTGGATTTTTAGTCTGGGTGCTTGTCGTAAAAGGCACCTACAAAATAGCCGAGCGAATATTCCTGATATTCAGCGTCTCGCTCCTTACTTATGTGGTCTCGGCACTTTTAGGCAAACCTCACTGGACTGAAATCGGACACAGTATTGTCCATCCCAATTTCCCGATAAATGGCGAAAGCCTGGCAATGGTCATCGGAATTATCGGTACCACCATTGCCCCCTGGATGCAATTTTACATGCAATCGTCGGTGATCGAGAAAGGGCTTAAAATGAAGAACTACAAGTATACCATGGCCGACATCATTGTTGGTTGTATTGCGACTGTAGTCGTTGCCTTTTTCATCATGGTTGCCTGTGCTTCTACCTTACACGAAAACGGGGTTAAAATAGAAGAGGCCAAAGATGCTGCGCTGGCGCTGAAACCGTTAGCCGGACAGTTTGCTTCCCAGATTTTTGCTTTTGGATTATTTGTCGCCTCCATTTTTTCTGCTACCATCTTACCGCTTGCGACAGCGTTTTATGTCAGCGAAGCATTTGGTTTTGAGGCCGGAATCGATAAAAAATGGGATGAAGCGCCTGAGTTTTATGTACTTTACACCTCCATTCTTATTATTTCAGCAGGAATTATCCTGATCCCCAACGCCCCGCTTATTTCCATCTCCTTGTGGACGCAGGTAATCAACGGGGTTCTTTTGCCGGTTGTATTGGTTTGTATGATCTTGCTGGTAAACAACAAAAAGATCATGGGCGAATATGTCAACAAGCCTTTGAACAACATTATAGGTTGGATAACCATCGTTGTGCTGGTCATTTTGTCGGCCATGCTTCTTTTCTCTCCTGTATTGAAGATGTTTTAGCCGATCATCCTCCTCTTTCTCTTCGCTGATTTTTTCCGTTTTCCCATGTTTTCATTGAAGGAAAACGACATTTGGATGAAAAATATCCACTTTATTCTTAGACAATTTTTTTTAAACTGAATGGGAATATAGTTTTAGATACAAAATTTTTGTCCATAATCGCTAATTTTAAAAAAATAGAAAAATGAAAAATGTAATATTAAAGTTGACAGGAGCATTTGTTTTGAGCTCGCTAATCTGGAGCTGCACCAAAACAATGGAAAACAGTCCTTCTCAGATAGCACTAAAATCGGCAATAATCAGCAGCTCCCAGAGCTTAAACACCGCGATGACCAACATTTCGTCATCCGATGCCTATCAATTGCTGAACATCAGCACTGCGGATGCATTGAAGTCAGGAACCTTGACAATATCAACCGGTTATAAAGCTTACATTCCTCTGTCCCTTATAAAGGGAGTTTACAATTATCAAACACACAGGATGAGTGAAAGCATGGGTTATCCGTTAATCCATTTTTTTACAAAAACTGCCGATAGCAGCAAGATGGTGGTTAATATGCCTTTGAGTAAACTGAAAAATCCTCATTT
>JAMDDG010000035.1 GCA_023488865.1 Bacteroidota bacterium
TTCGACAGTACGAAAGTGGATATGCAGGAGTCCGGGCTCAGTTACTACAACGAGCACAGGCTGATCAAAATCCTTACGCCCTATGGCGGGAAGTTGTTCAATGTCTACAAATACGACTACGATCCGCTCTCCGCTTTTGCCGAGATTCAAAAGGTAATCATCTACTACAAAAGCGGTAAAATAAAAGAGCTGTCGGCAAAGGACGTGGTTGACTATCCGGCCCCGGCCGGGACCATTCTCTGGGGCTCGCATCAAAAAATGGTGGAAATCGGCCGGTTGGAAGAGGGCGACGCATTCGAAACTTTCACCTTTAAAAAAGGATTTACCTACGCCTTGCTCGACCAGCAAGGTGAGGATGACCGATACATTCCTCCCATGAAAGGAAATTTCTACGACATTGTCCCGTTCTGGTCGGGTGTTCCTGTGTTGACGAAAGTTTACCAGGTTTCGATCCCCAATTCCAAAAATGTTCAGTACCAGGTTTACAACGGTAAGCTGGACGTTCAGGAAACAAAAGGGAAGGATAAAACCACTTACTGCTTTTCGCTTGACAACATTCTCCCCTTTAAATCTGAGCCAAACATGCTTGCTCTGTCAGATGTAGCGCCCAAACTACTGATTTCGACCGCCTCTGACTGGCAAGCCAAGTCCAAATGGTTTTATCAGGTGAACGAAGATTACAACAGCTTCGAATCAACCCCCGAAATAACTGGGAAGGTCAGGGAAATTTTAACCGGATCCACCTCCGAGATGGACTCCATCAGCCGGTTGACCCACTGGGTGGCTGACGAATTGCGCTATCTGGGCCTTTCAATGGGCAAAGGCGAAGGTTATACCCTGCACAAAGGGAGCGTCGATTTTCGCGACCGCTTGGGCGTGTGCAAAGACAAAGCCGGCATGCTGATTACCATGCTGCGGGCTGCAGGATTTAAATCTTACCCGGCCATGACCATGGCTGGATCCCGGATAGACCGGATACCGGCCGACCAGTTTAACCACTGCGTGACGATAGTGAAGCTCAAAGACGGCAAATTGAAGCCGCTGGACCCAACCTGGGTTCCCTTCCTGCGCGAAGTCTGGTCGAGCGCCGAGCAGCAACAAAACTATCTTCCCGGCATCCCGGAGGGGTCCGACCTGTTGGAGACACCTGTTTCTGATCCGCAAAACCACTATGTGAAAATCAACGCCAACTCTGAACTCAAGAAGGATGGAAGCCTGACGGGCGAAATCACAGTTACGGCAGAGGGTCAATCGGATGCCTCCCTGCGCCGGATGTTTACCGGATCGCTGAAAACATTGTGGAAGAGTAACCTGGAAAGTGAATTGTTAAGGATTGCCCCTCAGGCAAAGATATTGAGCCTTTCGTACGGCGATGATCCCTACAACTACATGGCCGGTCCTATCACCCTGAAAATCAGCTACGAAATACCCGATTACGCAACGGTCACAGCCGGTGAAATTATTTACAGCCCACTGGCAGCCTCCGGTATTTTCGCTGCAGCCATGCGCCACCTTTTCATCGACACAAAACAAGAGGTCAAAATCTATCCTTTCAGGGACGGTTGTTCCAGGGCGGTCGAAATAACCGATAAAACCACCCTGCCGGGAAACTACCAGTTAGCCTGGTCGCCAAAAATTGAAAAAGTGCAGGGAAGCGGCGCTTCTTTTGAAGCCGCTTATTCGCTTTCGGGCAATCAACTCGTTTTGAATGAACAAGGCCTCTTCAAAAAAAGAATTTATGCCCCGGAAGATTGGCCTTCCTTCAGAAGTGCGGTAAAAATGCAGAAAACCATCAGCGAAAACCCCATCATCTTAAAACAGTAACACCATGTCTATCAAGATACAACTCATTTGGATACTCCTTTCGTTTGCCCTCCTTACTTTTGGTCAGAGCGACAAAAAAACCTACCCCGAAGCAGACGCCGTCTATCTTAACCTGACAAAAACCTATATTTTGAACAAGGACGGAAGCATGGTCAGCACGGTGGAGAAGCAACAAAAATTGCTGACCTTCCGCGCTTTTCAAAGTTTGTTCGGGGAAACCCGGATAACCTACAATCCACAATTTCAAAAGGTTGCTGTAACCAAAGCTTTCACCGAAAATGCCCTGCAAGAGAAGATTGAGACGCCCCAAAACGGGTACAACGATATCCAACCGGCATTTGCCAACAACAGCAAGGCATACAGTCACCTTCGGGAAATGGTCGTTACCCACACCGGACTCGAACGCGGCGCAACCATCAACTGCACTTACGAAATAAAAACGGCAGCCGGAAAATTTCCCTGTCTGATGGGCGTTGAAGAACTGCAAACGGATTGTCCGGTCGAAAAACTGACAA
This sequence comes from Bacteroidota bacterium, assembly GCA_023488865.1. Lineage (GTDB taxonomy): Bacteria > Bacteroidota > Bacteroidia > Bacteroidales > Prolixibacteraceae > CAINVV01. The sequence continues at coordinate 2,340 of JAMDDG010000035.1, forward strand.
TTGTTGTAAAAGTCCCTGCCGGGAAACCGCTCTACTACAAATTGCTCAATGCCAATACGATACCTGAGATTGAGAAGGGAAAAGAATTTGATTCCTACACCTGGAAACTCAGTGATCTTCCCCAACAAAACCGTGAACTGCTTTCCTCTGCCTGTGAGGATTTGCCCCGGCTTCTATTTTCAACCCAGAAAGACAATGCTTCAGTAATCAAATGGTTGACAGACCAGGAAGCATTCAGGCTTCCGGTAGGGGAAGAAGTTAAAAAGTACATCGACCAGAAGATCTCAGGAGAAAATAATCCGATGGCAAAGGCATTAATAATTCAGGGGATTGTCGTCAAAGAGTTGAATTTAACCCCAATTCCCGCTCAGCTTTTGGCATTTCAGGTTCGTGCGCCTGAGCAGGTATGGCAAAGCAACGCAGGCACCTCAATGGAAAAATGTGTACTGTTAACTGCCTTGTTGCGTGCGGAAGGGTTAAATGCGGATGTTGGCCTGATTATTCCGTCCTGTTTCATGGAAGAAAAATTGCCTTTCCTGTTGGTCGCGGAACCGGTTGTTAAACTTACGACCGATCAGGGCGGCTTTCAGTTGCTTTCAGCCAACCTGCAGAATGCCGGGAATTTCGATGTTTGCAGTGCACAGAAGGCGATCCTTTCACTGGGAGCCAAAAATAAAAAATACAACATCAGTAATTCACCCGGGAAAATCGAAGTAATGGGGGCGTTGGCGCTCGGTTCTGATGGAAAATTGTCCGGTGAATTGTCCGGATCTTTTGCCAATTACTGCAATCCTTACCTTGAGATGGTACGAAATGCGGGAGCAGCGCCGAGGCTGATGACCGGACTTCCTGGTAAGGCAGAAAAATTTACCCCCGAACAATCCAATTTAAAATTTATAGTTGAGAAAGCAGATGGCGCTATCTCCCGGGGAAATTTCAAATTTGTGGATCTTTTCGAAAGCGAAGCCGGAATTTCTTCCTTTCATTTGAACCCGCTACCGTTCAAAAGGAGTACTACCCTCAATTTGGGTACCCCCATCAGTGAATCCTACCATTACACTTTTACCGTGCCGGATGGGTACAAGCTGGCTAACCCTTTTGAACTTATGTTGGTCAAACAAAATATCGGAAAACTCACGATCCGGATTCAGCAACATGACCAAGCCGTTGAAGTGACCAGAAAACTTGAAATCAGTCAACCAACCATTTCAAAAGAAAAGTACGCCGAATTCAAAGAGCTGATGGACAAATGGTTCACTTCCAAATACAGGCAATTGGTCCTGAAGGCAGAATAGCACAACTCAAAGTTATCCGGATGGAAGAGAACAAGAAAGTTTCGTTGAAATACCTGTTTTTCACTTTTCTGAAGATAGGCACCATCTCCTGGGGCGGTTTTATGGCGCTGATTGCGGTGGTACAGAAGCAGTTGGTCGACAAGGATAAAGTGATCAAAGAGGAACTTATCCTGGACGGAATATCGCTGGCGTCCGTCCTGCCCGGGGCAGTTGCAATCAATGTTGTAACCTATATCGGCTACCAGCTAAGGGGGATCAAGGGGGCGCTCGTAAGCCTGGTGGCCACCGTTTTCCCCGGGTTTCTTCTGGTTCTCGGATTGGGGGTCCTCTACACAACCTACGGCGAATTGGCCCTTCTCAACAAGTTTTTTCTGGGTATCCTTCCTGCAATTGCCTCAGTGATCCTTAGCGTGGCAATAGAGATGGCGGGAAAACAGATAAAAGATGTCAAACAAATTGCAATATGTGTTTTGGCCGCATTCTGCCTTTTGACCATTCACTCCTTTTTTGCGACGCTGATCTCCATAATTTTCAGCGCCATTGCAGGATACTTCCTCTACAAAATCCCGGCAGTAAAGGCGGAAAAAGCTAACGTGAAAAGGTTCAACTCCAACTACCCAAAATTGATCTTCTATACCGGGGCATTGCTGGCAATCGTCTTGCTCATCTTCTTAACAGTCAGGCTACTTAAAATTGACGCCTACAATTGGTACCAACTAAACCGGACCATTTTTTTAACTTTTTCGGGAATGAGCCTGACCCTCTTCGGAGGGGGATATGTCATTATACCGGCCATGCAGCAGGTAATTGTGGATGGATTTCATTGGATGACCACCAAAGAGTTTGCCGATGCCATCGCCATGGGACAGATTACGCCCGGGCCGGTCATCCTCACTGCAACCTTTATTGGTTACCGTGTGGCAGGTTTTATGGGTGCATGTGTAGCAACTTTTGCCATTTTTTTCCCACCCGGTTTGGTGATGCTGATGTTCTCGGGCTTTTTGAAGAAGATCAAAGATTCAAATATCATCACGGCTATTTTCAAAGGGATGAGGCCAGCCATTATCGGCATGATCTTCTCAGCAGCGTTCACCGTTGGCAAAGGGGCTGAAATGGGGTGGATTTCTGCATTGATCTTTCTGGTTGTCCTTGTTTTGCTTGTAAAATTCAAAATGAATGTCCTTTACATGATTCCTCTGGCAGGAATTGCGGGGATGCTTTTCTTTTAAACCCTAACGGGAGTGGGGGCGCAGGGATAGATGGACCAAGAAACGGAGGAAGGGGAGATTGGGCAAGGGAACGAACGCTTTGCCTAAATTTTTTTACTCCCCGCTTCGCAGTTGCAGGAAATTTTCGCTCACAGCCATCTCATATTTCGATTGGCTGACTGATTTTTTCACCCGCTTAAAAGCTTTGTGCGGGTCGGGAAAGAGAAAGCAAAAGTACTCCCAGAACTTGGTCATGCGGGTAATTAAATGGCTTTGGCCGCTGAGCAGCGAGGCATAGCTGCCAAAAATCTCCCCATGAAAACGCTCCAAAACAGCGATCCTTTCCTCCCTGCCGGGAAGTTGAACTCCTTTAAGTTCTGTAGCCAGGAAAGGATTTTTGAGCATGCCCCTGCCAATCATCCAGGCAGAGACGGTCTTAAATTTAACCTGGGCCCTGCTGAAATCTTCCGGCGAGAAAATATCCCCGTTGTAAACCAACGGATGTTTGATTAAACCCGAAACCTTTGCAAACAACTCCCAATCCGGACTACCGTTGTAAAGTTGTTTCGCAATCCTGGGATGGAAGATAACTTCAGATACCGGGTAATCGTTCAGGACTGGAATGACTTGCTGAATTTCATCATTTGAGATCAGGCCCGCCCTTAGCTTAACTGAGATCCTGCAGCTGAGTTGTGGCAAAGATTGATCAAGTATCTCCCTGATCCTTCCGGGTTGAGGCAATAATCCCGAACCCATTCCTTTACCTGTTACCATGGGATAGGGGCAACCCAGGTTCCAGTTGATCTCTTCATAACCCAACTCCGACAGGTGTTTTGCGAGAAAGAGAAAATCGCGGCTGTTTCCGGCCATTATTTGAGGAACCAGTGTGTATCCCGTGCAGTTTTCGGGTAGTGTGTCGCGCAGGTGCGATTTTTTAATCCCCCCGTCTTTCTGAACCAACAGATAGGGGGAAAAATACTTGTCGATTCCCCCAAAATGGAGGGCATGTGCCCTGCGGTAAACAAAATCGGTCGATTCCTGCAAAGGGGCAAAATAGATTCCAGGCTGATTTTTACTTTCCATTTTGCAAAGATATTGATTAGATGGCTCAATCCGAACTTTCAATGGATGCGTTGAGGATATTTACGGTTCAATCTCTTTTTGTTATCTTTGCCCCTACCTTATTTAATTGTCCAATGCTGCTTTTCAACACCTCTCTTTTGTCAGCTACCAATACCAAAACAGGGCAAGCTCCTTCCCGGAAAGTGAAGGCACTTGCAACAAAGAGTGTTCAAAAAAAGTTGCAAACAGAAAAAAAATCACCTGAAACTGAGAAGCAGTTAAGAGAAGAGCAACAAATCATTCAAGCGGCAGAGAGATACCATCAACAGATCTCGGGAAAAAAAACTGGGCCTGCAGTTGAACAGGAGATAAATACAACGCCTGTTTCGACCAATTTTTCAACAGTTGATGTGCCGGGCAATGGAGCCGACCGTGATTTGAGCATAAATATATATACCGGGAACCCGGGATTTTACACTAAGGAAGGGGATACCCTCAACTTGTGGAGCTTTACACCCGTTCCGGTTGATTCCCCTTCAGTTAAAATTGCTGTCGTCGAACAACCTGGCAAACCTTATGGGTTTGTGGGCAAACCGATGAAAACAACCGGGCAGGACTGGACTTTCTTCCTGGTCCTTATCGGCTGGACAATTTTTGCCTCCCTGCGGTTTGGATTCTCCAAATACATGGTACAAGTATTCCAGGGTGTCTTTAATTTCTCCTCTGCCTCGCGTCTTTATCGTGAAAGAGGGTACAACAGCAATTTTGGCCTGTTCAGATTAAACCTGATCTTCTATCTTTTTCTTCCTTTCCCTATTTACCTGATTGCCAGAGACAACGGGATGTCCCTGATGGGTTTTTCGGGAATAGAATTTTACCTGATTGTTTTGGTCGTGGTCAATGCCTATTTCCTGCTCAAAATACTCCTTTACCGAATTTTGGGATCCGTTTTTTCGCAGAGGGAAGCAACCGGGGAATTGATTTTTAATATGATGCTGTTCAACAATGTTCTCGGATTGATTTTATTGCCTGTTGCTACGATTCACCTCTTTATACCCGGGTTTGGGCCCTTTTCAATTTTCATCGTACCCGGACTGATCATTATTTTTTATCTGCTCTCCTTAGTCAGAAGTATTTATTTCGCCATAAGGGAAGGTATTTCAATTTTCTATTTGATTTTATACCTTTGTGCCCTTGAAATTCTTCCAATTCTTCTGGTAGTCAAATTGGCCATTGAAGGATAGTTTCGAGGGAAATTAGAAATTTTAAAATCTAAAGAATTGAAAATCAAGAAAATATTAGTTACTCAGCCAGAGCCGAATTTTCAGAATTCGCCTTACAACGAGTTGGCTGCAAAGAACAATTTAAAGATCGATTTTCGTCCTTTTATCCACGTTGAGGGAGTTTCAGCGAAAGATTTTAGAAAAGAACGCATCAATATTTTAGATTTTACGGCTGTGATTTTCAACAGCCGCACGGCTATCGATCATTTTTTTCGTATGTCGCAGGAAATGAGGGCTATCATTCCGGATACAATGAAATATTTTTGTATTTCCGAAGCTACAGCGCACTATTTGCAGAAATACATTGTTTACAGGAAACGCAAAATATTCTATGCCCCCGGTAAGTTTTCCGAACTGCTCGAGGTTCTAACGAAGCACAAAGAAGAAAATTTTTTAATACCGCTTTCCGACATTCACAATGATGAGTTACTGGGACAGATGGTCGCAGTCGGATTGAACTTTAAACAAGCGGTGATGTATCGGACGGTTTGCAGTGATCTGTCTGATTTAAAAGATGTTAATTATGATGTACTGGTATTTTTCAGTCCATCCGATATCAAATCATTGTTTTTCAATTTTCCGGATTTCAAGCAAAACGAGACAAAGATTGCTACTTTTGGTTTTGCTACTGCAAAAGCCGTCAGGGATGCCAACTTAAATGTTGATATAGAAGCGCCCCTGCCAGAGACTCCCTCTATGACATCAGCTTTGGACAAATACATATCCGAATACAACAAAAACCACAAGTAGGAATTTGACCAACCCCGTTTCCCATACTTTTCGAAAAGAAGAAAAGTTGTGCAGTCAGAAATTGATGGGAGATTTGTTTCTCTCGGGGAGAAGTTTTTTGTACTATCCCTTAAAAATTGTATGGAAAAAGCTGGATGAAATTCCGGGTGAATCACCAGCACAGGTTGCTTTTTCCGTTCCCAAAAGACTTTTCAGGCATGCTGTCGACCGCAACCGGTTGAAACGGTTGATGCGCGAGTCGTACCGGCTTCAAAAAGCGCATTTGTACGAAGCGCTAAAACAATCTAATTCCAAGATTGTCCTGATGGTGATGTATATTGCCAAAGAAGAACTTCCTTATTCGAAAGTCGAACCGGCCATCGGGAAGGCGATCAGCAAGCTGAGCCGGTTGTTGACAACTGGTAAAGAGGAATCTAATTCCAGGATTGTCCTGATGGTGATGTATATTGCCAAAGAAGAACTTCCTTATTCGAAAGTCGAACCGGCCATCGGGAAGGCGATCAGCAAGCTGAGCCGGTTGTTGACAACTGGTAAAGAGGAATAGACCCGTGTTCTGATCGGTGGATTACAAGCTACCAGTCTCGTTTCTTTTTTCAACAGTGGATCCTTCCGCCCTTCGACAGGCTCAGGGACCGG
>JAMDDG010000022.1:0-5406 GCA_023488865.1 Bacteroidota bacterium
AGGAGCTGATCAAAGTCCTGGTTACGCCCAACAAGGGCATTAAATTGGTTGACTATCGTATTTAAAAAGCCCATAGCATTGATTTTTATAAGTTTATACTCCTAATCCTAACATTTCCTTTGTAACATTTTGCGGAACATCTACATCATCATAATCGAAATAAGCGCGCATCAGCATCAGGTCCCGCCAGTCCGGGGAATGCCCGATATCCTTCTTGATCTCCTCCTTTGGTTTCAGCTTCAATTTTCCGTCTGAGTCAGCATCCCAGGTTTGCAATTGCTCAAGCTCCAGGGTAATAACTTCCTTCTCTTCCTCACTAACCTCCGCCTCAAAGCCTACATCGTTGTTGTTTATTCTCTCTGCGAGCTTATACCCGCACTGGGTTTGGAGATTCTTATAGTTTTCGTCGTCAAACGGCCTACCTCCATTGCTAAATCCCCGGATCCCGCAGTTATCAACCACTCCGCCACCAACACCATCCTCATCAGCAATGGACCGGTTCTTGGTAATCTTGTGTTTTTGCCTTAGGTGATTGATTGCCTTCTGGATATCCGTAGTTTTGCTGATATCAAACGAAAGGGTATCAATAATTACCCAGTCATCCCATGCAGCAATCCGGGCCTTATCGGATCCGAATCGGGCAACATCAGCGGTGAGGTACATCTTACCGGATTTCTTTGCCAGATCATTGCCAAATATGGCCAAAAGAGTGTCATAAGCACACAGGGCATTGGGGTTGTCATCGTATTCCCAATTGCCTTTTAACAGGCGTTCTTTTTTGACCTTATCTGAGGTAGATTCAAGAGCTTTAATGTAATCTCGTTCAATGAATGGGTTCTCCTGTACCAGGCAGGGCAAATAGGCCATATACGACGGCAGAGTGCTGTCTTTTGCCGGTTTGAAGAACGTGGTAAACATCCAGTTTTTTTTTGGGTTACACGTGATGAAGAGTTTACGGGTAATGCCGTAAAAGTCATTCAGGTGCCTGCCTATACGGGTTTTCAGTGTATCATACGCCCCAAAATTGACCTCTCCACCCTCTTCTATCCATCCACCAGTGTATTCGGTGGATCCATAACGTTCATAGAGTGGATCGGACGGGAGAAAGCGAAGATCCAGCATGTCGATACGGGACCCATTGGCAAATTCAATAAAGTGGTCCTGCCCGTTGTACTTGAAATCAACATCCCGTTGAATGCCATACTTTGTACAGACTTTGAAAAAGGTGATCAGGGTTGATTCCCGCAGGCGCTTCAAGGATTCACGGCCAATAAACCACTTGGTACCTGGATAAGCCTGACACATCATCGCTAACCAGGAACATCCGGTCCAGGACTTTGCACCTCCCGCAGCGCCACCATATAGGAATTCAACAATATCCGCGTTGGTAAGCATCTGAAGCGCTATCTCCTGCTTAACATGCTTTTTACCTTCTCTTTCTACAATAAAATTGAAATTCCCCCGCTTGAATAGCTCAATACGGGCAGCAAGCAAAGGGGTTATATGGCTAATCTGCTGTTGCATTGGCTTTCTCGAGTAATGAGTGATACACAAGCAATTCCGCATCAGAGAGTTTTGATAGATCCATGGAAGGGATTAACGGTTTACCGTCTTTGCCTGTTAATTCGTTCTTGGTAGGGGCCTTGAATCCCAATATGTCGGAGATTGAATCAAGACTTTTCTGTTTATCGTACAGTTTTACCTTCAAAGAAGCTCCAAACATGCCCTGCCGAGTTGAAACTTCCTGTATGCAGGCTTTTTCATCGTCGGTCAGCAAATCAAATTCTGTTGGATCATACCATCCGTCGCGGAGTTTACCCCCATTCAGAAAAGCAATTTTTTCATGTTCCTTGATGACTCTGAGCGCTGAAATACCCGCTGTTTCGGCCAGGTTATCTTTCAACCCCTGAATTTTCTTTTTAATATTAGCTTTTGTTAGCATTCTGCACGCAGTAACAGCTGCTGACTTTTCACTGTACCCGGCACGGATAGCCGCCTTAGTTGCATTATAATCAATGCAATACTCATAACAAAAGGCCTCTTCTTTATCGGTAAGATCTTTGTTAATCTCAGGGGTCTTATCTTGTACTTCTTCCGACATTTGTGGAATTTATCTACTACAAAAGTAATAATCTGTTCCTAATAAGCACACTTATAATGAAAAATTTCAACTATGCAACTTTTTTGTACTTATTTATGATCGCTTTGACTGCATTTAGTAAAGCATCTTGCCCTTCCGCTTTACCTTCAAGAGCTAAAAAGACTTTCTGATCAATGGTGCTTACCGTGATCAAGTGGTAAATAATCACCGGTTTTATTTGTCCCTGCCGGTCGAGTCTGGCATTGGCCTGCTGATACAATTCAAGGCTCCAGTTAAGCCCAAACCAAACAACGATATTTCCGCCTGCCTGAAGATTTAGCCCGTGTCCTGCGCTGGCAGGGTGGGCCAGCATCACTTGAATCTTTCCCTCGTTCCAGTCTGCAATATCCGACTTACCCTCAAGTACCCGTGGTTTATACCCTTTTAGCCGCTTTTGGATTCGCTCCAGGTCGTGTTTGAAGGAATAGAAAATCAAAACAGGTTGACCGTTGGCTGCTTCGACAACTTCCTCGAGGGCTTCCAGCTTCTCATCATGAACTACGTGATAATTCTTCTCTGCATCATAAACCGCTCCGTTTGCAAATTGTCTGAGTTTTGTAGACAATGCCGCTGCATTGACAGCTGATATATCCGTATCAGACTCAAGTATAGAAAGGACTTGCTGTTTTTCGAATTCATCGTATTTTTCCTGAATTGTCTTTGGAAGTTTAACCTCGATTGTATGGTTTACCCGCCCGGGAAGGGATAGATAATCTTCGGTCTTCATGCTGATACAGATATCACCAATCTTATCATAAATGGCCCTTTCGCTTTCTGTTTTCAAATTGTAGTTAAAAACTACCCGACTATTTCTTTTACCGGGGGTGAAATACTTTTCCCGATATCCGGAAATTGTTTTACCAAGTCGTGCTCCCTGGTCAAGGAGATACATCTGGGGCCAGAGATCAATCAGTCCGTTTGGGGCTGGTGTTCCTGTAAGTCCTACAACCCTTTTAACCTTTGGCCGTATCATCCTGAGAGATTTGAACCGAATAGCCTTAGCAGATTTGAAGGATGACAGCTCATCGATCACAATCATGTCAAACGGAAATGCACTTTGGTAGTACCCGACAAGCCACGCGACATTTTCACGATTAATCACATAGATATCTGCTTTGGCCTTCAGCGCTTCTTTTCTCTCCCGCTCGGATCCAAGTACCACGGATAGCCTCAGATGTTTCAAATGGTCCCACTTTGCGCTTTCTGTTGTCCAAGTATCCTCAGCAACACGTTTAGGGGCGATCACCAAAACCTTACTGATCTCGAAGTAATCATTCATCAGCCGGTCAACGGCTGTCAGGGTCGAAACAGTTTTGCCTAACCCCATGTCTAGAAATAGTCCGGCTTCCGGGTTATCAATCACATGCTCTGTGGCAAATTCCTGATATGGGTGCGGGATGTATTTCATTTCAGTAAATCATTTAAGAATTCGTCCAACTTTTCCTGTGAGTCGATCACCACTGCTTTGAAGCCTAAACCGGATAACATCTCAAGGCATTTTGCCTGGAGGACTGTTGGCTTTTTTCCGGGTGATTTTGTCTCCACAAAACTTGTTTGACCTCCCGGCATCAGAACGATCCTGTCCGGCATTCCTGTGTGATATTCTGTCCCGAATTTTAGGGCAATTCCTCCCAGCTTTTTGACTCCCTCTCTTAACTTCTTTTCAAGTAATTTTTCGTTCATGACTTTTTGAGCTTTTAGGTAGTGGTATACACGGTATACAGATTTTACTCATTTTCCTACGCGTATATGCATTATAGGATCGTGGGGGTACATATTCGCTCTTTTTCTCTATAATTCTTATTTTATACTACATTAGATATTTTCTGTATACTTCGTATACTTTTGGTGTTTTTCTCTTTGTTTTCAATGGTTACAATGGTATACACTAATTAAAATTTCTGTATACCTCTTGTATACCTTGTTTACCAATCACTTTTTTACCGTGTATACCATTTTGACCTTCGTGTATACCATTTTGAAGGTTTTCAGTCCTTCTGTATACCCTCTGACGCCCATATCCTTTGACAAAAACCGGTGCCTTACTCTCCTCCCACCCAATTATTGATCGCATAATTGTGTGCAAATCCCGGGTATTGAATTTGGTCATATCGGCTTTTTGCTTGCCAAATAGTTCGCACCATAATTCGGCTATACTGACCCTTTGACGAACCATTGTTCCTGCCTCTCCCAGCTCTTCTCCGGCTATGAAATTCCTTCTGGAGTAATAATCCATTTCCGGCCAACTCTCAGGTAAAAGAGTATCAAGGAAGCCCTGTACAAGCCCTGAACGATCATCCGTTTCAGAGTGTTCCGTTTGCTTGGCAAAGGCCAACTGTTCCAATTCAGCACTCAGGTAAAGGGTTTCTCCGGCATTAAATAACTTAACTGCCTCAGCCCAAATCTGGTCAACTTCGTAATGGTCCAATTCTTCGAAGATGTTCTTTATAGGAGTCGTTTCATCGATATCAACAGGCCAAAAACGTCTATTACCTGTTGGGTCTCGCAGAAAGTCTTTGTCGTTGGTTGAGGCAAAAAACACGCACTGGCGAGGGAAATTCTCAATTCTACGACCGTAAGCAACCCGGTAACGGTCCTCGCATTTTGAGATGAAGTGCTTAATCGTTTCCATTTCAGCTTTCTTCAATCCGGCCAGTTCTGCCATTTCTAATAGCCAAACACCTTGTATCTGTTCGAAGGCCTCTTTCCCTTGCACTGTTGTGAACGAATCGCTGTACCAATTTCCGCCAAGCTTTTTAATGATTGTGCTTTTCCCTTTTCCCTGTTTACCAACAAGTACGAGAACATAATCAAATTTGCATCCAGGACGGAATATTCTTGCCACTGCTGCTACCAGGATCTTACGTGTGACTGCTCTCACGTAATCACTATCTTCAGCTCCCAGATAATCAATAAGCATGGTTTCAATCCTTAATTCACCGTCCCACGCAAGCGAGCTGAGATAATCCTTTACAGGATGGAATGCGTTTTTGTGAACCGTGAGTGCAACAGCATCCTGCACTTTTTGAATTCCGGTCAGATCGTAGGTTTTCTCCAGGTAGTGTCTGATCCCGGAGTCATCCTTATCACACAGATAGAAATCCTTTTGCCCCAATTTTCTCCACGGGAGGTCACCCAAGGCAACCTCACGCTGTTCAAATTTATTCAGAGCAAGTTTTTTCTTCAGATACGGATCGTTATCCAGCACAATCAGCATGTTGTCGATGGTGTTTTTGTAATTACCCTTTTTATCTACATCCACGAAG
>JAMDDG010000022.1:5416-34819 GCA_023488865.1 Bacteroidota bacterium
TGTTTACCTCCTGGCCATCTTCCCCTTCAAATGCAGAGGCGAATTCTCCCTTAGCCTCCAGAAGCCGTTCTGTACCTAAGCATTTCCTTACTTTACCATCTTTTGTGGACAGTTCAATCATGGCCGTGTAGGATGGCAGTTTGCTGCCCGGAGTGCCTTCTTTGGCATCTTCGTCCTGAAGCCCGTAAAGGTGAAGGCGAACAAGATCGAAAGCATTACAGAGCTTTCCAGACGCCGGGTCGGTACCATGGTGGGAGAAAGCATATTTATCATCGTACACCACCAGTCCGGCAGCCGTGGACCCTTCTTTGAAAGTGTAACGGTCTTCGATATCACAAGGCTCGTAAACATCACCAAGGAAAGTCTCAATAGCTTCGTGGATGTCATACGTGCGACAGAAGGCGCCGACAACTCCGGGTTTCTCCAATGGGTCCCCTTGTTTTTTGATCTCCCGCTGCAGTACTTCACCGGCACGGTCGGACACGGGCCACTCACTTGCATCCTGCCAGTTCTTGTAACTACTCAATACTTTATCAGCGCTTAACCATGGGCCATCCTGGTAGAGGAAGACATACTCCCCATCTTTTGAAGTTGACGGCCAGTACATCAGACGGGACGGTTCATAGGTAGTATCATCGAAACAATTGATATCCAAGTCACCGGCTATCCTCCGGGCAATTGCCACATACTCATCAGCCACTACCGGACGATCAAGGGGAAGGATCAACCTGAGACGCGGGCTTTCAGTTGTGTGCTTATGTGTGGAGTAGATGGCAGCGGCATTGTCATATAGCATGGTGAAATCATCCCATATCTGGCCTTTAGAGAAATCAATGTCGAGAGTGATTAGCTGACGATGTGTGATGTTCTCAGCCTTACGCCTGCCATTATTTACATAGCCGCCAACGAAGCCACCAACGTCCTTAATTTCATCCTGTCGGGTCTTTTTCTCGGACATATACTCCGTCAACTTCTCGGCTGTCCTATGAGTCTCGGATATCTTCCTGACAAATGCTCCCCAGGTTGTTTCCCTATTGCGCCAATGGGTCTCCTTGCGGCTCCTTCCGGTTGCGATGTCGAAAGGACCGTCGTTGATGATGATAATTTCTTTAGACATATTGTAATTGTTCTTTGAAGTTTAAAAATCTGTCTTCCTGATCCCGGTAACAAACAGGATCCATTTCAAATCCGATATAATTGAGACCAGCCTTATAGGCGGCCATTCTACTACTCCCCCCCCCTACATGGGGGTCAAGTATGGTCATACCCGGTTTCGCATATTTCTTAAAAATCCAGTCGTAGAGTATCACCGGCACCGCAGAAAAGATCAACGTAAATCAGTTTTATTGTTGGGTCAGTTTGCATAAAATTTTGTTATCATTTTTTTCAGAACGTTTGAACACTTCGGTAGTAATTGTAATCTGAGACCAGTTCATCAATGTTGCTGTCAGGTTCAATGCCAAATAAATAGCCGAAATAATCAAGGTCAGCGCTTTTAAGGCTGTTGTTTTTGACGAATTCAATTGCCGCTTGAATTGCTTCTGCTGGGGTTGACCCTTCTATTGCTCTTAACTCAATTTCTTGATCCGGTGAAATTTTGATGTGTTGCATAATTTTAAACTTTAGTTACAGTTGATTTCTTTTTTGCTCTCGGCTTTTTAACCTCCGGGGCTTCGTCAATCTTCTGCCAGTAGGTGATAGTCTCCTGCATACTATGGAGGCAGATTTCGGTAATAAGGCTTCTGGTCGAAGAAGGTAGAATCGATTTTTTTTGGTCTATCAATTTAAACTCTTCAATTAAAGCCGTTGGATGAAGCATTCCTCTGTCTAACAGGTAATCATAAGGACCTTTCTTCAATTTTGCCCCTTTACCTGCTTTGTATATAGCATTCACCCGAGCTGTCTCTATTCTAGCCAATTGTACGCTGATAAAATCACTGCATTTTGCATCATCTAATACTTCCACAAGCGAGGTGAACCTTGGTTCTTTTTCAATTGTTGCTTTTGTTTTCATTATGGGGTTTTTGAGGATTATTTTTGACTTGTTAAACACTGGTTACCATCCTGATCAAGGCTCGGGATAAAAACGGTAAGGCAATCAGCACATTCTAGCCCACCTAGTCCGATCTCAGAGAGACGGGATCCACAATAGAAGCAATGAAATGGATGCGGGGTTACAACAGTAGCGGTGTATCTTCTAGACAGTGGGATTACCTGATTAACCGGATAAGGGTCAGTCCAGATAATTATCGGTTTTTCAACAGGAGTTTGACCCTTCCGTTCGGTTGTTCTGGCCAAGGCTTGCTGATCTTCGAGATCGAGCTGTTCTTTACGGATTTTTGCACCTTCATAAGCTGATTCAAATTCTTCCTTTGCCATACAGATAAGGTCTGTCCAGTGGAAGTTGATATCTTTGTAAGAAAACTCAGAACCATTCCATTTTAACCCTAGTTCAAACATCTTTTCCTGCCTGGCTACTTTTGTTTTCTCAGCCTCAATACGGTTAAGTTCAGCCTGCGCCTCTTCTGCGATTTGATCTTCAAGGGCTTGTTTGCAATTTTCTAAGACAACAGAATACTCCTGATCACTGTATTCTCCTAATTCGTTAAACACATCTGAGGTGACAAATTCCTTGTATGGTTTCAACTCCGTCTCTCTTTCAAGGGCTAATTTTAATTTTCTCGCTGCTTCTTGCAGTTCCACGAATTTCTCTTGCGCTTCCAGGTGTTTCTCGGCAGGAACAATCAAATTCTCAATAAGATTGTAAACATTTTGAACCGCTTTCCCGTAGCGGGTACTATCCTCTTTCAAGGCTTTTCTTTTTTTATCGGCATCTACCCTAATATCCCTTAATGCGAGTCTTGCTTCACGGGCCATTTTCATTTCCCGAGTTTGTGTGACATCAGTCACTACAAGGGCGTTGGCCTTTTTTGTCCACTCTGTCAATTTTTCATAGAAAGGCAAAAATGAATTCTGTAGAAAAATAGCAGTAGGTTGTTCTACTTTACTCTCCGTGATTACTTTGACTAACTGGTTATCCATCTTTTCTATTTTGATTGGGTTATTACTTCTTTCCGGTCTCTCCAACCTTTGCCGTATTTGGTATTCATTTTCTGTTCGGCCTTGTGCTGGAAGTCTTTGGCTCCTGATTTTCTCAGCTGTTCGGAGATTGCTTTTAATTCATCATTTTTCGACATCGTTTTAAGGAATTATTGGTTTTAGAAAGGCACTGTTTCTTCTATTCTTTTTCGGGGGCGTTTATTACTCGCCTGAACCTCGAGACTGGCCCACCGGCAGTTTTCTTTGTAATACCCTTTGTTGACTTTGATCCTGTCCAGTGTATGCCTTTTATCAGGTCTATCCCCCATATCGGCATAGAAATTAGCGAATGAATCAAGCCATTCCTGGCAAACGGTTATCCCGCGACCACCATAATCGGGATAGTACCTGTGTTTGGTGTTTGTGCAGCGTTGGATCATCGCGCTCCACGAATTATAGGTTAGAGATTCGTACTGCCCGTGTTTCGTGCGCTGTTCAATACTTAGGCACCCACAGCTTAAGGTGTGGCCGGTATTAAGGTTACTTGACAATACTTCTACCTGATTGCCGCAATCACATATACAGAGCCATTTCGAATGCCTGAATTTGTCGGCAGTGATCCTATTGAGCACAGTTAGCCTACCGAACTGTCTTCCAATTAAGTTTTTTGCTGCCATGGGTCAGTCTTTTTTGTAATAATTGGTAGAATATCCGTCAGCTCTCAGCAAGAGACCTTTTGCCCATGGAATTGGCTGACCCATGATTTTGCACACATCTTCAAGGTTGGCCTTTTCTTCCTCTATCTCGATAATAGCCTCGTCGTGAACGTGCATGACAATGTTGTAACCGGCTTTATCAAGGTTAAGCATGGCGTAGGCCAAACAATCACGGGCAATGGCCTGAACAATATTCTCGACAAGCTTACCTCCATAGGTCTCCTGATCGCACCACTGTTTTGTTGTTTGGTTCATGCCTTCATAGATCAGAGACGCGCTGTCAAACCTGTTCTTTCCTAGCCTAGGATGGATGTATGACAGTTTTCTACCAGATGGGAGTTCAATGAACAATACTTCAGCCCTGCAATCGAATTTAATCCCGTGGTTAATGGCCACCAGAGCCCTGTTTTCAACAGCCTCTTTGGCCGCATTGTCCACAGTCTTCCATAACCTGACAATACTAGGATTGGCAGCTCTCCAGGCATCGACAAGACCCTGCAACTCCTCTTCCTGCAATCCCATCTTCAGGGCTCCCATTTGGGTGAGTGCTCCCGGTCCACCTTGATAGCCCAAAGCAAGTTCTGATACTTTACCCTTTTGTCTGAGCGGGGATCCTTTGGTAACCTCTTCGATCGGTACTTTGAACATCTGAGAGGCGGAGGCTTCATATATTTTTCCGTGGGTTGCAAATACATCCAATCTCCACTTTTCACCTGCCAGCCACGCGATCACACGGGCTTCGATAGCGCTGAAGTCTGCAACCAGGAAGGTATGTCCGGGCTTTGCAATAAAAGCTGTGCGGATTAGCTGTGAGAGGGTATCAGGCACATTACCGAATAACATTTCAAGCATTTCAAGATCGTTGTCACGAACTAGTTCACGTGCAAGATCCAGGTCAAATAAATGGTTTTGAGGAAGGTTTTGTACTTGCACCAAACGCCCGGCCCAGCGACCTGTCCGATTAGCTCCGTAGAATTGCAGCAGACCACGGATCCGGCCATCCGTACCTACGGCATTGGCCATTGCCTGATACTTCTTAACTGAGGTTTTGGCCATCTCCTGACGGTTGCGGAGAACGCGTGTAACTTCATCACTCGGAGTATTTTTCAGCATGATAAGAATTGCTTCTTTGGTTAGGCTCGTAACATCCTCTCCTGTTTCCTCGGCTATCCAAGCTTTGAGCTGTGAAACACTGTTCGGGTTGTTGAGATTAGTCAGTTCAGTCATTTCAACGGTCAACCGGTCTTTGTAAGTAGCATCCATGGCGATAGCATTATTGACAAATTGCATGTCAACCATTACCCCACGATCATTGATCAATTGATCCAGCACGTACAGTTCACGTTCACCATCGTGCATTTTAAAGAAAGCGGTTTTCTCCCTGATCTCCCTCTCGGCTTCAACGTCACGGGCATTGTAGAGTTTGTAGGTGTTCCACTTCTCCATATCATGCTCCGGCAGGTTACGGGTTCTCATGCCATTGGCCTTTGTAGGCTTGCAGGGCATTGAGAAGTAACGGATCAAAGCTTTTCCTTCTGTCATTTTCTCCTGATCAATCTTCAGGACCTTACCCACCATCCCAAGAGCAAAGGGTAAACCCAGCATGGCGGATTTAACCATCGTACACTCCCACTGGTCGATTGGCAGGAAGATTCCAAAATGTTTACCAAGGCATACTCGTTCAAAGTTTGCATTGTGCGCGGTTTTCAGAACATCGCGGTCTGTAAGAGCCATGAAAACGTCATCCGGGATATCTTCGAACGAAATCAAGTCTATCACCTTCACCGGCTCTTTATCAAAAGCATAGGCAAAAAGCAATATTTCAAATTCCGGATGTTCTGTGTAAGCGTATAGCCCGGACTCTTTAAGGTCAACAGGAGAATAAGTTTCGATATCTATTGCGAGAGTCCTTTTAGTTCTTCTCTCCTCGATTGCTTTTTTAAAATCGACCATTGGTTCTATTTCTTGAATTGGTTTTTCTTCGTCGGGTGCAGGCATTATGCTTTCAGGGAAGGCTGATATCTCTACCGGTTTGGATCCTCTCACGTTGAAAGGTTCATTTGAAAGGACAATCTCCAAAAGTTGGATGTTAGCCTCCATCAGGTTCAGCTTCTTTTCCAAAGCATCTAGTTTATCCCTTCTCCAATAAAAATCACGCTCTTGTGATTTACCTTTAGGTTGTTTCCAACGCCCAAGTTTTTCAGAGTAATATTTCTCCTTTTGCTCGTCTTCCAACATGAAGTATTTATCCCTATCTTCTTTGATTTTATCAGATACGGGTACACCAGGGGAATACTTTTTTAGATCAAGGGCAACATCAAGAATTTGGTTTAAATCATCAGTATATTTTCCTTCAGGTAGTTTGTAGTCGAGCATATTAAAGGCTATCAACTTTTTTCCAAACTCTAAACGCCAAGTCTCCGTATGGTTTTTATTGATCTTAGCTAACAGCATCAGAGGATTTTTGGAAAGCTCTACTCTCACATATTTTTCAACTTCCAGCTTTTCATAGTTGGTATTCTCAGCTTCCCTTCGCTCTTTCTCTAGCAACTTAATCTCCTTTTGATAGAGCTGAATAAGGTTGATACTACCAATTTTCTTTGCCTGAGAAATATTGTCCAACATTACCTCGATCCTTTGGTCTGTATCAGCCAATATCTCTTCCTTGGTTTTGTAACGTCCTTCCTTATCAAGGATCCGCAGATTTACTGTGTGCGCCGGTCCCGTAATACCTTTTAGCGGAATTGTTGGTGTGATTGTTTGAGAGCTTGGAAAACCTCTTTTGATTCCCTTCTCAATCACATCCATTTGATAGATATGGAAAGAGAATTTGCCCCTGAAAGTTTTCATTGTTATCTGACCATCGTTGGAAATATCAATCCCTTTATCAAATAAGGCTTTAAAGGTCTCGGGCTCGTTATCAATTGGATAACCCTTAAATGTTTTTATAACCCAATCTTCTCCGTTGTCTAAAACCATCTGTTTGGTAATTGGATTATTATCAAGGATTGCGGCTTTGACTACAGAAAAAGTATTTAAGATCTCCTCCTTTTGATTTTTTACGTTCGGGTAGTTCCTATTAGTAGAGGCCATTTTTCTTATTTTGTGCTGGGTTGAATTCAAGGGCTTCGTTAATTGTGAAAGTCAAATCTTTGGGGGTTAAATCTCTGAAATCAGATATACAAATAGCTGTGCAATTGGTGGAAGTAAACACGAGCGTCCTGTGTTTTGCACTTTGTCTAGTCATGATTCCTGGAACTTCACCGACAATCTCGAAGAGTTCAAAAATGGCGCTAAGTTGATAGGTATGAAAGCGAAAACCATGTAAAAGGATTCCGACAGACTCTCCTGTTTTATTGGTTCCTGCTGGAAGCCTTTTACATGCTTTAAATAAATCACTTATCAGCGTATCTGTCTCCTCCAGATCGGAGTAAAGTTTTTCAAAAATGGGATAGTTCCCGGCAATATATGAACCGTTTTTGGCAATAATTCGCTCTTCAAGATCGAAGTCATATTCTTCGAAATGTACTTTAGCCAGGATAAAACCATTTGTAGCACGCATGAACCCGTCTGCGTAATGGATCCCTGTTATTTCAGGCTTCCAATCTTTGTCGTTACCAACGAATTTTTTGTAAAGCAGATCGGTTACTTTCTTCTCGTTCATATCAATAAGTGATTTTCAGATTTTCCTTTTTGTGACCGAATTGGATGTAGGTTTTCTTCAAGTTTTGCAGGATTGCAAAGGGCTTGTTTGAATCTAAAACCTTACTCGGTTGTCCCGGTATCAGTAGAATAAGCTTGCCCACTTTCGGTTTAGTTTTCTGTGTTGTGGCATTCATGGCTTTAGTTTTTGAGTTGGGAATTTAAAGCGTGAAAGGGAGTCGAACCCCTGAGACCAGTCCCGAAGACCCTCACGCTAACCATTCGGTTCTACATCAGATCGTCGTCCTCTTCCACAGGTACAGCTCCGAAATCGCTTTCAGCTGTGGATCTGCCACCGAGAGGTTCACCGTCCCGAAGTTTTTGAAGGTTATTCAACCCGCAGGCAATTCCTTTGTTGCCCTTGGTATCAAACCCGTAAAAAGTGATACTTGCACGTCCGTAGCAGCCTGAGTAGAGTTCATCCTGATCCAGAATTGGATTGCAATCTTTGTCAACCAGTCCGGGTTTGGTTTTGCAATTAGCGTTCAGGAAATAAGACCCTTCATAGCTTTCATCTTCAGGGCGTTCGATATCGCCATCACGAAGAGGAAGTTTTAACTTTGCAGGGACTTTCCCGCCCCATTTAGCTTTTCCGGCTTCAATAGCGGCTTTGATAGCCTTGTTTACCGCTGCCAATGTTGCGGTATCGCCTTTTGGAATGATCAGGGAAACTGAGTATTTCTTTTCTCCTCCTTCGTCGATTGCGACGGCTTCCCACACGTGCAGATAAGAGAACCTTACTTTACCTGTCACCACTTTTGTTAACTGAACTTCATTTGCCATTTTGATTGATTATTAATTATTGGAAAAATCATTTTTTGCGCTTTCAGTACTGTTCCAAGCGGTGCGCTTATCGCTTACAGGAACAAGGGTTGGTTTACCTTGCGGTTTGATTATTAGCTCACCAAGCAAGGATTCGAATGTCTTTTTGGTGATTGCTTTCTCCATGGCTGTAATGCCAAGGATTTTCTTCGTATAGATCTGGTCTTCATTGAAACCATTTTTAACAAGCTCTTTGGCAACTTTATCTTCATCCGAATAGATCCGGTTGCTACGTCCTTCGACCAATTTGAACCCTGGCCACTGTTTGCCGTTATCTACTGCCTCAGTTAGGGCCATTTCTTCGATGGATGTAAGCCATGTCTTAAAAGCCGAAGCCCTTTCAAGGATATCAGATATCTCAGTATCGGTCAGTAGAACACTTTCTGCAAAGTCGTACCGGGCCAGTTTGAGATTTTCATTCGCATTGGCTTTGCATTGCGCTTTAGCGCGACAGAACCGGCAGTGATCACCCACTTTGAACTCACCAAGGCCGTCAAAAGCAAGTTGTGCCAGCGGTTTCAATTCGTTCTCTGCCCATGCTTGTAGATCAGCAACCGACATTTCGAAGGAAGAGATGTTGTCCATCCGGGGCTGATAGATCCACATACGAACGTTTTGGATATCGTACATGTAGTCGTACTCGCGAAGAGCGCCTAGAGCGTACAGCATCATTTGCTTATTGTTCTCGCATGATACCATAACCCCTTTGCCATATTTCAGGTCAATGATTCCCATGTTTCCGTCAGCGATGATGACAGCATCACCGGTGCCAAATCCTTCAGGAACGTAATCGGTAAGGTTTAATTGGGCTTCGATTTGGATCACTGCATCTTTGGTAACTTTCTTAGCGGCTTCAAAGTTTTCCATCACGAACGCTGCATAACCTGAGGCATGGTCCATCATGTCGGCAGTGTACCTTGGATCTGACTCAATCCTTTCAATGGTCTCATTAGCTTCTATGTTTGTTAAAAGACCCAGATGGTTTTTAAGTAAGGTTTCACCAAGCCAATGTGCCAGTGTGCCTTCTTTGGCCGCTTCACCCGAGCTGTCAGGGAACTGCTGCTCAAGGCAGGCAGATGGCGTACAATTTAGCCATCTGCTTGCACCTGAGGGGGAGAGAATTGCGTGGCTCATATTAAAGAGCGTTTACCTCTTCTAAGAACTTCGCATACTTGGTATCAGGAAGATCCGTGACCCTTGCTACTTCAAACTTCGTCAGAAGTGATTTCACCTGGTCACGTTTCCCGCTTTGGGCTTTGGCTTGAACAGCTGCGCGGACCGTTTCAACGGTTACTGTTTCATTGGAAGCTTCGGATGACTCTTCAGAGGTTGTTTCCTCGGTAGAAGTTTCTACATTCTCAGCGCTAACCTCTTTGGTAGTTTTTTCGGAGGCTGCTGCACGATTACGTTTTCCTGATTGTGCTGATTCTGCGATCGCAGCAGGGGAGGCGGGGGTTATCGGGGCACTGGCTTTTACGCTAATACCTCCCGCGATTAATTTAACTGCCTCAAGTAATTCAGGCGAGGCGGTAAGTTTGATTTCGAGAGTAAAATTCATACTTGTTAGAAATTAAATTATTGAAAATGTGACTTTTGAATTATTTGCCTTCCGGCTGTTTAATTATTTTAGATCAAATTCGGGTATTAGGTACTCACACCAGATAGGTATGAACCCCAGTCTGAGATGTTCCGCTATTGGTTTCGACCGTAAGCAAAGGAGAGACCCGACGTACGTATACGCAGTCGAGGGAGCGTAAATCGTATTCGAATAGCCGAAGCCCGCACTCGCACCGTTATCCGCAACACCGCCCGCAAGAACACCACGCAGATCAACCCAATTCCACCACACCTCCTGTTTTTTGTTGTTTAGGTCAATTTTCCATTCTTCATTAAGAGCCTCTGCAATTACGCATAGCTTGTAATAACCATTTGTTGATCTTTCGATCAGGTCTTTTGTGTTCGAGTCAAATGGTAAATCATACCCCTTTCCAAGTTCATCACAGGCATCTTCAAACGATTGCACCCTTTCAATGATTGATAAATCAAGGTGTTTAAGTACTGACAAGTCGTCATACCCGGCTTTTTTCATAGCCTTTTCAATCTGCTGTTTCGTGTAAGTTTTCATTTTTTTTAGATTACGATATTTGAGAATACGCCCAGTCGGGCTACTTTTTCTGCATTTCTTACGGACATTAATTCAGCCTTGGAGTAGTAGATTGGAGAGTTCTTTGCCGGTCCTTTCCGCTTGCCCTTGATAAGTTCACGCTTCACACAATCCCTTACCCATCCTTGACCAAACTTTTCAAAGGCTTCGTTTTGTGTCAGATCATCCGATTTTGGCTGAAGACTTTTCATGAGATTTGCGGCTCCCATCTCTGCACAACCAGTCATCAATTCCTTGATTGCATGAAGATCTTTATTCATGACTTTCAAATATTTGGTTCTTTGAAGCGTAGGTGATGAAGTCGGACAGGGAGTGCAAATCGAGCTTTAGCAGGGAATTATGTTTATGCTTTTTGACTGTCTCGATACTGATAAAAAGAATGTCGGCGATCTTCTCTGTTTTGGAAGAGGTTGCGTATAGTTTCATCACCTGCATTTCCCGATCAGAAAGTTTTGAGTTAAATTTCGGATTGCACAGAATGTCGCAATACTTACATTCACCCCTCAGTGGACAGGATATAAATTCAAACCGGAATATACCATCGGGGCCTATATCAGGCCGATTATCATGCACAGATAGATTGCAGCGAATAAACCGGTGAACCCTTCTGTAGTCGAAATATGGTTTGTTGATTTGAGCCGAGGCGTAAATTTCACAAAGAGCTTTACCCGCCTCAGGGTAGAAGGTATTAATCTTCTCGAGTACAGCATGGGTAAAATCGGTCTCATTCTGTTCGTAGGTCCTTAACGGCCTATCTTTTTCCTCTATGACCACACTTCCAGCAGGAGTACCGTAGAATTCGAAATTTGCAAGTTCCATTATTCAACAGCATTTACCAGGTTTGGAAATAAGTCGTCAACAGATAAACCGGTGATCTCGGCAATCTTTTCCCGCTTCAGCTTTTCCGGGATAATCTCACCAGAGAGCCAGCGATAAACGGTCATTTCAGTTACCCCGCATTTGTTGGCGATTTTTTCCCGAAACTCCTTTTGCGGGGTGGGTTGATTTTGCAGCTCTGTGTAAAATTCTTTCAGGTTCATATTGTCTTCTTTATTTTAAGGTTTTCAATTTCAATGGATAACTCGAAAATCAGATCATTGAGAAACCGTATATTTTCGGTAGCCTCAGGGTAATCCCTCCCGTATTCAACACCTTCGATCACAGCCAGAGAATACTCCCGCGTGATGCTTTCGATCCTTTTTCTGAGCTGTTTGGGAGTGATTTTCTTTTCAAAGTCGATTCGTATTTCACACATGACCGTATTACTTTACTATTTTGTCAGAAAGGATTTTCCAGTACAGGCCTTCAACCAGTTCCTCACCGATTAAGAATTGTGTGGGGGTACTAATCCCCATTGACTGAAGCATAGGGCGAACAAGTTTTGCATTATTGACGCACAGGGCTTTTGAGTTTTGCGTCACTTTTAAAGGAAGAGAACCCACGCCCTTTGATTTCATGAAGTACCAATCCCTAGGACTTTCTTCATCCTGATAAAAAGCCAGCTTGTCGCTTTCTTTTAGATCTAATAGCACGACCGTGGGAGCGTTGAAACGCATCCGTCCGTTAAAATAATTTATGGAAACGGTCGGGGCTATTTTTGCTTTTGAAGCAGAAGAGGCTGCAAATACTTGTTTCAGTTTCATGGTTATTTATTGGATTTAATTCTTTTGGGTTTTTCCTTCTGGGAGGCTTCACGTAATAAGACAACGGCCATAATGAATGATGGAACGGCCATTACAATTTGATGGGTTGCACCGGCAGCAATGCCGATCGTCGCACAGATTCCGAGAATCGCGAACAGCAAGCCGAAGACTAATGAGTAGGTTTTCATTTGTATCAGAGTGATTTGTAAGGTATTTCAATAAGATTTCCGCTGATTCTGGAATTCTTGTAGTAATAGGATATCACCTCTTCTTCCAGAGTGTCCGATTCTACCGCGAATGGCGCTTTGTAAATAACAACACACCCTTTATCCAGCCTATAGCCCAATGCGGGTATTTCTAATTTGCTTTTGAATAACTTCTGTAGCAATTTGGAAGCTTCGTAGGACTTAGATATCAATTTTCTCTCATTGTCCCCGGAGTAGAGAAATTGGGAAAGCATGTATTTCTCACCGGAAGGGGTTAAGGTATAATCTTCAATAGATCTGCCTTTGGGTTCGTCATCAAAACAAATACAGGTTTCTGTTGCATTCATGACTTTAAGTCTTAATTGATTACTCTTTTTGTGTTATTTTTTTAATATTCTGATCGTTGATCCTTTTCTCTTGATGCGTTTTGTTATATTTGTTCGTGTTATTAAAAACTAACATGATGCAAATATACGGTATTAATATCCGTATTTGCAAATAAAATGTGAATTATTTTCCGTAAAAATGAAATTATTTTATAATAGCCTAAATAATAAAGTGTTATGGAAAGAATTTATTTATCTGAAACAGAAAAGGCTTTACTGTTGTCATTGAATGCAGGCAATGGCTTTGATCTGAGTGGAATTGACGAAAAGGAGCTTGGAGTAGCAGCCGTTATGCTTAAAGACAAGGGTTTTATAAAAGCCAGGGTAAATTATGACACAATAATTGATGCGGCTGTGCTTGCAAAAGGAGAGGTATATCTAAAGGAAAATCCAACGCTTGAAAACCCGGTAAGTGAAAACGAGTTAAAACGATTACAAAAAGACGAATTAGAATATAAAAAGCGAATTAGGAAGCAAGACGATGTGATAAGATACTGGAAATTAGCATGTATTATAGTCACCATTGTCAGCTTTATTCTTGGCTTTTTAACCAAGATTATTCTGGTTTAATAAAATTTTTGATAGTTTTTTCCTGTTCTTCAATTCGCTTTTGCTGCATTTCGCAGAGTTTCTGAAGGTTTTCGAGTTGTCCTTTTTTAAGTTTTCGAAGTTGAAAAGTTAAAATTTGATGGCCAGTGAACCAAATCGCAAAAATTGACAGCAGGATAATTAAAATAGTTTCGGCATCCATGGCTTTTAATTTAAGTTTAACAAATATACAAAGATACAAAGATACGGATATTATTTCCGTAATAAAAAATGATCAATGAAAAAAAGATTGATCGAATTTCTTGCTTATTTAAAGATTGGGCAAGATAAATTTGAAAAAAACGTCGGTTTGTCAAGGGGCTTTGTTAATAAAGTAGGCGACAGTATAAGGGAAAAGAACCTTGATAAAATAAGTTCGGTCTATCCGGAGTTAAATATCTCGTGGTTAAAAACAGGTAATGGCTCAATGTTGATAGGCAATGAAAACATTGTTGGAGTAGATAAAAAATCAAATTCAAGTACTAATGAGTGCCCTTATTGCGAGGATCTTAAAAAAGAAAATGCAGAATTGAAAAGGCTCCTGGAAAGTAAGAATGAGACAATACAGGCTTTTAAATTAATAATAGAAGAAAGATCGGGCCCCCGAAAAGTTATCAAGCGGAAAACCGGTTAGAGATTGTCTGGCGAAATAATCTACCTGAGAAGCAAGATCAAAGTGAGAAACAAAAAATTTACATTTATACTTAATACCTAAGAAACAAATCATGAAAACTAAAAATTTCCTTAAACATTTTATTTTTTTAATTGCCTTATTTACAATCTTCTCAAGTTGTAGTAAAACCACCTTGGATGATACTACCTCATATCAAATTATTGGGCAAACCTATTCTGGCTATTCCTTCACGTCTACTTTTGACGGGCATAAGATGTATGTCGGGTACCGCTTTACCTCTGATACTAAATCAACCAGATTGCTCTTAGATGAGAACACCAGAATAATTACGCAAACCGAAGTAACCTATTCAGGAAAATACCCTAATTTTAAAATAGGCGGTTTTGATGGAGCCTTTATCAGCAATGATGTCCTTCAAATTGAAGGTATTTTAATGAAAAAATGGTAAAATCCCTAATTTAAAAACCATGGCAATTATAGTTTGCACGGAATGCAGAAAGGAAATTAGTGACAAGGCCGCCATTTGCCCTCATTGTGGCAATCCATTAGGCGCCATTCGTTCTCCACATCAATCTTATTCCTACAACATCGATACACCAAGTCAAGATGTTGTGTGCCCTAAGTGTAGATCAACTCAAATATCATCCAATAAAAAAGGTTTTAGTGGAACGAATGCGGTGGCTGGTGCGCTTCTAACTGGAGGGGTTGGTGTTCTTGCTGGGACAATTGGGAGCAACAAAGTCAAGATTACGTGTCTCAAATGCGGGTATGTTTTTAATCCAGGAGATAAACCAATAACACCAACTGAGCCAATGCCTTTTAAATGGAGCACATTTTTAACGATGTTAGCTGTTTTAATTCCATTTCTTGTACTCTTCTTTTTGATATTGCATTTTTGGGGATTTTTGGCAGTGATAATCTTCATAGCCATATATCTGGCTGTATTAAAATTCATTTTGTTTTAAGGGATAATACCCCAACCTTGCTGCCTTCAAAAAACCACCAAGAATAATGCAAGAATATTTCTTGATCAATTAAATATTTATCATGAATATAACTATTGAATCACCTGTTAATGTGAGGTTTATTGAGATTTGTACAGCTCTTGTAAATCAAGAAAAACGCAAGAACAATTGAAGCAACCATGCAACTTGCTACAATTCAAACAAAGATTTACGAGATAAGAGGCCAAAAGGTGATGTTGGATTTTGACCTTGCTGAGCTTTACGAAGTGGAGACAAGGGCCTTAAACCAGGCAGTAAAGCGAAATATAAGGCGTTTCCCGGAAGACTTTATGTTTCAGGTTACCGGCGAAGAATATGCTTCTCTAAGATCACAATTTGTGACCTTAGAGATATTGGGGTTGCAAAATGAAGCCTCAAACAAGGGGAGAGGAAAACATACGAAATATCTACCATACGCATTTACCGAACAGGGAGTTGCCATGCTGAGTGGAATATTGAAATCGGTTAAAGCCATTGATGTCAATATCTCCATAATGAGGGCTTTTGTCTTTATCAGGCAATATGCTTTATCGCACAACGATTTGACAACTAAACTTCTGGAACTCGAAAGTAAGTATGATAAACAGTTTAAAGACGTTTATGAAGCAATAACCTTCTTGCTACAAAAAGACAATCAGGAAACCGAACAGAAACAGCGCAGAAGAATAGGTTATCACAAATTGTGATAAGTTCACAAAAGTACGGGTATGGACAAAATCCTCAAAATATTATTCAGCAAGAAAAATGCAAGAACAATTAAAACGAATAGGCAATTCACAACAATACAAACCAAGATTTATGGAAG
Organism: Bacteroidota bacterium; assembly: GCA_023488865.1. Classification (GTDB taxonomy): domain Bacteria; phylum Bacteroidota; class Bacteroidia; order Bacteroidales; family Prolixibacteraceae; genus CAINVV01. The sequence continues at coordinate 21,126 of JAMDDG010000022.1, forward strand.
TAGACAATAGAAATGACCGGCTTAACCTCGTATTGCTTTCCTGTTTGGAGGTTAAGAGCAAAAAGGATGACGAAAGGATAGCTTTTCTGCAAAGCAGATACCCGGACCACAAAACTTTTGAGTTGGGTCTGTTAAAGGGGCTCATTGAAAGGGATATGGTATCACGAACCGACTTAACCCCTGAAAGGCCAGGGTTAGATGAAAACGGAAATCCGGTTGCTCACGAATTTTCACCATATTCCACGAACCGTAGCGGCCGGATTGCCCTTGACAATAACCTCTTCCCTTCCAACATTACCGAACAAGCGAGAAAAGAACGTCATGCGAGGCTGGATAATTGGGTTAAGTGGGTTGCGGTCATTGGCGGGCTGCTTGGGCTGTTCAATTTCTTCCATACATTGCTCAAAGGCTAATTCAATGGCTTTACTTACTTCAATGCGTTGGCCTTTATGCAAAGGGAGCTTGTTGCTGACAACGTACCTCTCAATACAGGCAGCGTTCATTACAAAGCTGTTTACATCGGCAAACGGGACATTCAGATTTGATGCGATTTCAAGGCAACGAAGCCTTCGAGATTCGGCTGTTTCTTCTGCGCTAAGATTTTTCATGGGTTGAATTTTTTAACACTCTAAAGTTACAAAAAATATTCCCAATAAGCACACCTATATGTGATCACAAATTGTGATGAGTTCACAAAAATTCCGGGCAATTTAAGGTTGCAAATTGAAACCCCAAACGATAGTATGATTAAGACCCTCAAAATAGTGTTCAGCAAGAAAACGAGTTCCAGGAACTTGGCGGAAGCATTAAGGCTCTCCAAAAAATTAAACGGAAGCGTTGAAGGGGATATTGTTACAGTTGAGTTAACAGTCCAAGAAGTGTTTAACCTGTGGGAGTTGGTCAATGCCCTTTTAAATGCGATAGATAAATGGCGAAGCTTTGAGATCTATTGTAAAGGGGTACTTTGCAGAATCAATAAAGATTATCGTCAACTCTTTTACGCGTTACAAGAAATAAGATCCTGTTATCATAACCAGCCAAATCCTCCTGAAGATTTCACGAAATGTAATCCGGGTTGGGGATGTGATAAGCTGAATTTTGTATCCCTGGAGCTGACAGGAAACTACAAAAAATGGTTTGAATTTGGGCAACTCGACCCTAGTGGTAATACCTGGATAGTTGACAAATTTAAAATTCTAAATGAAGTTCAGGCAGAGATTGATATAAAGTTCTTGAAAGTTTGCCCAGCATTTCCTTTAACTCGAATTGCTATGGTGATAAATAATCTCCCTGATGGGATTAAGCTAGGTGAAGAGTGGGTTGCTGAATGGTCCAATGAGTTGGTTGACGGAAAAATGACCAAAGTCTATTCGCTTCGATATGATAGGGAATTTGAAGCTGAATGTAACTATGTTGAGAAGATTGCAACAAAAATACCTCAAAAAGTTGACTGCCCATATCCTAAAGGATCTGACCAATGGCTTGACTGGATGACAGCCAAAGGATACCTAAACAATAAAAAACAATAGCCATGCCTGCAAAGAGAGAATATACAAATGAGACAAAAGCGATCATGCTCCGGTTCTTTGAAGCGGTTGACATGGTTATTTCTCAAAAAAGGATCAGAGGGATCCAAACGTATTGCACACTGGCAGGCATTGACAGACGCCATTATTATGGCCAGAAAAAGGATCTTGGGAGAGGGTGGTTTCAAATGTCCTGGATGCTGCCCCTGCTTAAAGAATTTAGTATATCATCGGATTGGATCCTTCTGGGAAAAGGGGGTATGTTTACCGTCAAAATGGAGAAAAAAGAGGCTATTCCGGCCTGATCAAAGAGAGCTAAATAATCACTGTTTTCGTCATTGTTCTCCAATAGTTCCACGAAAATCCAACTACATTTTTATAAGCTATTTATTTACACCCGATTAGCTTTGCTCAATCGGAAGTTTCCTAAACTTTAGATTCGCGTTCGAGTCGCGGTGAGGCTACCAAAATACCCTGAATACGTAAAGTGTTCAGGGTATTGCTTTTCTGACCGGAAAATAAATAAATCCCCTCAAGGTCTTCAGCTGAGGGGATTTAATATTCATCATTTAACAAGATAGCGCGTCAAAACTCATAACTTGAACGCTTCCCTGATCTTTGCCACATAATCCAATTTTTCCCAGGTAAACAGCTCAACCTCTTTTTCGATGTTGCCAAAATAAGCCGATTCGAATTTTTTGGTTACCGTTCGCGGTGTGCGGCCCATGTGACCATAGGAGGCACTCTCTTCGTAGATCGGATTCCGCAATTTCAAACGTTGTTCGATGGCATAGGGACGAAGGTCGAACAAAGCGGCAATTTTATCGGCAATTTGATTGTCGTGCAAAGTTACTTTAGCCGATCCATAGGTGTTGACATAGATGTTGACCGGTTGTGCCACGCCGATGGCATAAGCCAACTGGACCAGCATCTCGCCTGCTACACCTGCCGCCACCATGTTTTTCGCGATGTGACGGGCAGCATAAGCGGCAGAACGGTCGACCTTTGACGGGTCTTTCCCGGAGAAAGCGCCGCCACCGTGAGCTCCGCGGCCACCGTAAGTGTCGACAATAATTTTACGTCCGGTAAGGCCGCTGTCGCCGTGGGGACCTCCGATGACGAATTTCCCGGTAGGGTTGACGTGCAGAATGTATCCCGGTTCGAACAATTTCTGAATGCGGACGGGAAGTACTGCTTTGGTCGCGGGGATCAGGATGTTTTGAACATCTTCCTTGATTTTAGCCAACATTTTTACATCATCAGCATCAAAATCATCGTGCTGTGTTGAAATTACGATGGTATGTACCTTAACGGCCTGGTTGTTGTCGTCGTATTCGATGGTCACCTGGGATTTGGCATCCGGGCGGAGGTATTTCATGACTTTGCCCGCTCTGCGGATTTTGGCTAACTCTTTGAGCAAGGCATGGGCCAGTTCGAGTGGAAGCGGCATATAATTGTCAGTTTCACTGCAGGCATAGCCGAACATCATGCCCTGGTCGCCGGCGCCCTGATTTTCAAGCTCGGCGCGTTCAACACCTCTGTTGATATCGGGTGATTGCTCGTGAAGTGCAGTCAGCACGCCGCAGGAGTCGCCGTCGAACTGGTACTCGGCTTTGGTATAGCCTATTTTGTTGATGACCTTGCGGGCCACTTCGCGTACATCGACATAGGTTTCTGATTTGATTTCGCCGGCTAATATCACTTGTCCGGTGGTGACCATTGTTTCGCAGGCCACTTTTGACTTTGGATCATAAGCCAGGAACTCATCCAATACGGCATCCGAAATTTGGTCCGCAACTTTGTCTGGATGACCTTCTGATACTGATTCTGAGGTAAATAGATATCCCATAGTTAAAATATTTGTGCCACTTCTTTAGGGTGACGGATGAATAAAACTAAATGGGATGGATGATTGAAGGGGAAGTAAATACATGTTGTTTTAGCATTTTTTTCCGTGGTTGCAATCAATCAAATCCGTCCACGGCACAAAGGTAAAATTTTATCTTTGAAAATACAAGCGTCTAAAGTGAGCTAAAATGGCTAAAGTATTTATTGCTTCAACGCAAAAATAATTTTTCCCTTTAACTTTAGGCACTCAAGGCACTTCTACAATAAAATAACCATGATTCGGAAATCACTAACTGAAATGAAAATAATTCTCGAAATCTGGCTATTCCATACGACCATTGAAAAACAAATTATGTAATTATGAATATCAACATCCCAAAAACCCCTTCCGAACTTGGGAAAAATGCGGCAAACTTAGTTGCGGTCAAATTGAAAGAGGCAATCAGGGAGAAAGGGGAAGCCCGTTTACTGGTTTCGACGGGCAGCTCCCAGTTTGAAACGCTTGCAGCTTTGGTAGTCAGCGACGTCAACTGGGCTTGCGTATCGGTTTTTCATCTGGATGAATACATTGGGTTAAAGTTGACACATCCTGCCAGCTTCAGAAAATATCTTTACGAGAGGTTTATCGACCGGATTGCGGTCAAAGCGTTTTATCCGGTTGAGGGGACTGGCGATGTGGCTGAGAATATCAGGTTGCTCTCCGCTGAGATTTTAAAAAAGCCTATCGATGTTGGAGTAATTGGAATTGGTGAAAATGCGCACATTGCCTTCAATGACCCTCCGGCAGATTTTGAAACCCACTCCCCTTATCTGATCGTTCATTTGGATGATCGGTGCAAGTTGCAGCAGGTCAATGAGGGCTGGTTCCCTTCCTTGAAAGAGGTGCCTGCTACGGCCATCTCCATGAGTGTCAATCAAATAATGAAATGCAAAATTATCGTTTCCGCTGTGCCGCATTTGGTTAAAGCAGAGGCTGTCGCCCAGACCCTGGGTAATGATGTGACAAATTTGGTGCCCGCCACCCGGCTAAAGCAGCATCCTGACTGGCATCTGTTTCTGGATGCCAACTCTGCTTCGAAGGTTGTGAGGCTTTGAAAAGTTTAAAAGTTTGAATTGTATAAGGGTTTAAAACGTAGTTATTTTCAGAAACTAACAAAGCAGGATCCATGTTTTCGTTGAAAGGTATTCACTATGAAACGATGTCTCCGGTCAGGATTGACGTGTCAGACGGGATAATTCAAAATATCACCGCGCTGGATAGGGACGAATCAGCAGGGACGCTTCCCATTGTTGCCCCCGGATTGATTGACAACCAGGTGAACGGCTATGCCGGGGTCGATTTCTCCGGCGATCAGCTTTCTGTAGCGGATATTGTAAAAGCAACCCGATCATTGTGGAAATCGGGTGTTACTTCCTATTTACCCACTTTAATCACCAACAGTCCCGAAAATCTGATCCGTAACTTCAGGATACTTGCATCCGCACTTTCCAAAAAAGAGGTTGCGCTTTCCGTACCCGGATTCCATCTTGAGGGGCCCTATCTTTCGAAACTGGAGGGTTTCAGGGGATGCCACAGGGAAGATCAGCTTACTATTCCCGATTTGGAACAGTTTGTCAGTTTTCAAAAAGCGGCAGAAGGGTGGATCGTTCAGCTCACTTTGGCGCCTGAGTTGCCGGGAGCAATTGAGTTGATCCGCTTTTGCAAAGAGAACCGGATCATCCCGGCGATCGGCCATTCCAACGCCAACAGCAAAGAGATCGATGAAGCGTGTGATTGTGGCGCAAAACTCTCTACCCATCTGGGGAACGGCTGTGCCAATCTGATACATCGCCACCAAAATCCCATCTGGCCCCAGTTGGCCAATGAGCAGCTGATCCCAACAGTTATCGCGGACGGGCACCATCTTTTGCCGGAAGAACTGAAAGTCTTTTTGAAGGTAAAAGGAGCTGACCGGCTGATTCTTACCTCCGATATTACCTATTTGGCCGGAATGCCGGCAGGCAGATACTATTTTGGCGGAGCAGATGTCATACTAACCGAAGAGGGAATGCTAAAAAGTGCGGACCAGGATTGTCTGGCAGGAGCTTCCCTGCCTTTGCTGAAAGGGGTGGAAAATATGATCCGGTTTACGGGATGTACCCTTGCCGAAGCCATCAACATGGCATCGAAAAATGTGGCCAATGTCTTTGAATGGCACGACCGGGGCCGGCTCCTTCCCGGTAGGCGGGCCGATATTCTTCTCCTTACACAATTAGGATCCAATCTGAATATTCAACAATGCTATCTCGCAGGCGAACCCATAACTCCTAACTCCTAACTTTTACGCTATGTCATCCCTCGATTTTTTGGTTTTGTTCGGTTATTTATTGTTGATCACCCTGTTCGGCCTGTGGATGTCGCGCAGGATTAAATCCAGTGACAGTTATTTCAGGGGTGAGCGGAAATTTGGTTGGTGGATCATGATGGGACAGGCTTTCGGGACAGGGACCCATGCCGACATGCCGGTTGCACAGGCTGGCGCCACATACGCCCATGGATTTGCTACGATCTGGTACCAGTGGAAGAACATGCTTATCACCCCGTTTTATTGGCTGATAGCCCCATTTTACCGCAGAAGTGAACGAACTACCGTGGGTGAGATCATCGAGGACCGCTACGGCCGCAAATTGGGGCTGATCTACTCGGTTTTTGCCATGGCATTTTTTGTATTTAACATGGGGGCCATGTTGCAGGGCGCCGCCAAAGTGATTTCGATTGCGAGCGGCGATCTGATTTCCCCGAACGGTGTTGTACTGGCGATGACGGTTGCCTTTATGGTTTACAGTTTTGCAGGAGGATTGGTGGCGGCTGCGTATACCGATTTTATCCAGGCATTTTTGATCATTATGCTTTCGATGATGCTGATCCCGCTTGGATTGAAAGAGGTTGGAGGTTTTTCAGGAATGAAACTGGCGCTGCCTGCCCATTTTTTTGATCTTTTCAACAGCGCCAGTGGCGTAACCGGATTTACCCTGGCCATGCTGACACTCAATGGAATCATTGGAATTACTGCCCAACCTCACATGATCTCCATGTGCGCAACCGGTAATACAGAGCGTTCGGGCAGAATCGGCCAGACTTTCGGATCGATGGTGAAGAGGATTGTAACGATCGGATGGGCATTGACCGGATTGGTGGTTGCAGCGCTGGTTTTAAAAAATAACGTCACCCTGAAGGATCCGGAAATGGCTTTCGGATATGGAAGCCGGATGTTGCTGGGCCCAGGACTGACCGGGTTGATGCTCTCTGCGATTGTTGCAGCCAACATGTCGGCCTGCTCAAATTTCATGGTGAATATCGGTGCGCTGTTTACGCAGAATTTTTACAAAAGGTATCTTAATCCCACGGCCGAAGACCAGAAATTATTGAAAATAGGACGCTTATCAGGATTGGCCTTGTCGCTTCTTGCCGTTGTTTTTGCCTTGAGCATAAAAAATGTGCTTAATGCCTTCCTTTTCACCGAAACTTTTGCCGCTTTTATGGGGATCATGTTTTTGGGCGGGATTATCTGGAAAAGGGCCAACCGTTACGGCGCATTTGCTTCAGTTGTGGTCTCAATCGCAACTTATTATGTCGTAAATTACCAACAAACCGGCGAAATAGCATTGGTTTACAAATGGATGCCGGCTCCGTTCGCCTGGTCGATGAGCATAGGTTTTGCCCTGTTCTTCCTGGTAAGCTGGCTCACCAAACCTGAGAAGCAGGAGAAGATGGATCTTTTTTTCGATAACATGAGACGAAAATCGGATGCCAAAGCGCTGGGTGCTGATGGAAAGAAACCATTAGGCGAATTGACCGGCGATGATCTTTTGTTACTGGACCTTCCCGGATGGCTAAAAAAATCGCGATGGCGTAATTTTTTCACCCGCTACCGCGAAGATCTGACCGGTTTTGCCCTAAGCTGGATTATTGTCGGTTTACTTATCCTGTTAGCCTGGGGAATATTGCAGATAGGTTAGAGAAAGTGCCTATTTCATGCGGGGGTAAGGCGCTTTCCCCCTGGCAGCAAACCAAAGTATCTTGTTGAAGAGATCTTCATCCCCGTCGTCGATCCCGTCGAACTGCGGTTCCATGCTTCTTTTTGCGTAATGAAGGGCTTTCCCCGTCAAGGCACGAAGTTCAGGATTCATCTCATCCAGCGGAATCTCGTTTTTAAGTGCTTTGTATGGGGTAATATCTGATTTGGAGGTGAAACAATCGAACATCGGCATGGCCGTTGCATCCATGATATTCATCGGCGGAAGCCCTAATATCTGTTCAATGGTTCGAACCATCGAGACATTGTTGTAATTGGTATGAACCAACTTGGCCGTTCGAGTGTAAGGACTAATTACCATCCCAACAGTGCGGTAAGCCGAAACGTGGTCCCATCCGTCCTGGGAGTCGTCCTCCGTCACAAATATAGCGGTATTTTTCCAGAATTTACTTTTTGAAACTGCTTCCACTATTTGCGCCAAGGCCAGGTCGTTATCGGCTACCATGGCACGCGGCGTCGGAAATCCGGGCCTGGTCCCGACGGTATGGTCGTTGGAAAGCGCCATCACCATCAGTTCGGGCAACTGATCGCCCTCTTGTTGCTCATAAGCCTGCAACTCCTTGATAAATGCATCGGCCCTTTGCACGTCAGATACTAAATGATTGTCTGAAGAGGGAAACGTCTGACTTAAAATAGCCTCAACCGGTTTGACCGTAGTGGTATTTTGGAATTCCAGTTTATCGTGGTTGAGAAAATCGCGGTAGATAGAACTCCAGGTTTGTTTAGGTCCGAATTTACAGGAGCAGGCTTCCCCGTAAATCATCACCTTTTTGCCATGTGCCAAGGCATTGTCCCAGATAAATCCGGTCGGGGAATAAACCAGCGCATCGTATTGCACATGCGGATAGCTTCTAAACCAAGCCCTTACAGATTTTTCGATGTAATCGGTCACGATGGAGGCATCGGTCCATTGATGCCCTTCTGCAGAGCATTTTCCGGAGGCATAATAGTTGTCCAACAACACATATTGGCTGCTCAGCTGATGAGCATTCGGGGTCACTTTCCTGCCATAAACGGTGAGAGTCGAGTCGCCGTCCCCCTTTTTCATATCCCCAAGTACCTGATCGTAAGTTCTGTTTTCTTTGATGACATAAAGCACATGTTTAATAACGGAAGGTTCTCCGATCCTTTCCGGAACCGGCACTGGTTCCGCATTTTTCCGTGGCAACTTTGCCGTCAGGTCAAGCCTGAAATGCTGACTGGTGGCCATCACCCGTTCTGAATAGGCTTTCAGTTCTTTCTTATCAGGAACCGGAATGATAGAGATTGATGCCATCTCTTTGTGGGAATTGTATTTAGGTTTGGATGATCCCTCCGTATAAAAAGGGATGGATGATCCTTCAGCCTCGATATTGGCCACGTAGAGCAGACCCTGATCGGATACCGTAACGGCGCCCGGATAGGCCCCGGTAGGGATGAAACCCGCAATGCGACTGTTTTTTTCAGCGGCACCGGTTGCGGAAAGCTGTCCAAGCGATACAATGGCCAATGCATTGTCCATTCCGTTACATACATAGAGCGACAGATTGTCTTCTGAAAGCCCCAAACCATTTGGCGAGTCACCCCAGTAACTGTTTTTTTCGGCATTTAGCCGGACGGAAATAGTTTCGGTGACCTTATCCAGGGTAGTAGAAATAACACTGACCTCGTCGCTGTTTGCATTGGAGACATAGACAAATTTTTTGTCAGCACTGGCAATCAGGTCATTTGGGTGTAACCCTACCGGGATTTCTTTCAAAACAGCGCCCGTAGCCGGATCGAGCACGGAAACAGTACCTTGGCGGGTGGCGCCGTTCAGTTCGTTCACTTTGGCGCTTCCCCAGGGGACGCCTGCCACATTCGGATCATTTTTATCGGGTTGGCCGCCTGCCCAATTGGTTACATAAATTTTACCGTTTGCTTTGGTAATTCCGAACGGCGCAACGCCAACCAAGGTTGACCAGCTGATTTTTTTGGTATCGGGGTTTATCTTCACCACTTTGTTGTTGCCGTTGAGCACCACGTAGAGCGCAGGCTGGCCCGATTCGTTCTGGTAAAGTACCTCGTTAACAAGGGCAGTTTCGGCTGGGGCCTCCTTCGCAAAAGGGATTAAATCGGCATCGGTAAATTTTCCGTTGCCAAAGGTCGCCACAACAACATAGGAGTTATCTTTACCAACGGCCCCCCAGAACAACTGGGTGAGATCCGCTTCCGATCTCCAGCAGATTCCTGAAAAGGTATTCATCCGAAGCTGATTTCTGAAATAGTCGCTTAGTTGAAAGGTGGCTGCAATTTTGTGGGTGGAAGCCGATACTATTACCACTTCGTAGCGGCCTTCAACTGCCAGCCACTTTTTGTCCGGAGAAATGGCCACATCCAAAGCATGGTTTTCCAACTCTTTGTTGCCAAAAGTAACTTGCATTCCGGCCGGATCGATCCATCGGTTGTAAGGCAACAAAACCGGAGTTTGAGCGGGGGACATCGTTTTGCTTTCGTAACTGCTCAGGTATACTTTTTGCCCTTTGGTTTTTTTCCCTGGTTGGGCATTCAGGTTAAGGACTGCCGTTGTTAGCAGGAGAAGGAAGAAGAGTTTTGAGTGATGCATAATATAATTAAGTGCCTAAAGTGAGCTAAAGTGAACTATAGTGCCTAAAGTTAAAATAAAAGTGAATAACGTAAGTATTCACTTTTATTTAATGAGTTCCAGGAAGCTTTTTTCCATGCTCGATTCCTGCTCGTGGAGCGTGAGAAGGGTCAAATTGTTTTTCACCGCTAACCTGTACAGCGCCGGTCGGATATCTTCGTCTGGGCCATAAATCAGGAATTTATTATCGGCAGTTTGCTCAATTTTGATTACTCCGGCAATTGATTCGAATATCTTAACGGTAGCCGGTTCACTAAATTCAATCGCTATTTTTCGTATTTTGTTGAGGGAGAGCTTTTTGATATTTTCGGGCGTCTCAAGTGCTACAACCTTCCCCTGGTTCAGGATCAGGACCCTGTCGCAGATGGCCTCCACCTCCTGCATGATATGGGTAGAAAGCAGGACCGTCTTGTTGCTACTGATATTGCGGATTAGTTGTCTGATTTCGACTAATTGAGCCGGGTCCAACCCGGAGGTGGGTTCGTCTAAAATCAGCAGCGCGGGATCGTGCAGCAGGGCCTGTGCCAGGCCCACCCTTTGGCGGTATCCTTTCGACAATGCCCCGATCTTTTTGTGCATCTCCGAACCTAAACCGGTAAGTTCGATTGTTTCATCACTCCTTTTCTTCCGGTTGGGGATTTTGTACAACCCGGCAACCAAGCCAAGGTATTCCTTCACATAGAGATCGGAGTAGAGTGGATTGTTTTCGGGCAGGTAGCCGATCATCCTTTTGATGTCTAATTTATCGGGATCTACTTCCACTTGGTTGATTTTTACCCATCCGGAGGATGGCCGGAGATATCCGGTGATGATTTTCAGCAAAGTTGATTTTCCGGCGCCGTTTGGTCCCAGGATTCCCAGTATGGTGCCCGAATCGACAGAAAAGGAAATCTTATCGAGGGCCAGCTGATTTCCATAAATTTTCGAAATGTCTTCAACAATAACGGACATGGTGTTGTAATTTTGGACCAAATTTATTCAAAATAAAAGGATAAATTTGCCTTATCAATCGGGAATGACTTAGTACGGTATGATCAATCAAAATTTTAATTACATCGCCAATTTGTTGCAGTACAAACGCCAGGAGACTTCCCTGGTAAGGATTGGTCCTATCTCCATGGGGTCCGGCTATCCCATCCTGATCCAATCCATGACCGATACCGATACAAATGACACAGAAGCGACTGTAAACCAGATCATTCGAATTATTGATGCTGGAGCTGATTTCGTACGGGTAACCGTTCAGGGAATCCGTGAAGCCGAAAACCTGAAGAACATACGGGATGAACTTGCCCGCAGAGGCTATCACCAACCACTTTGTGCTGATATCCACTTCAATCCCTCAGCAGCTGAAATAGCCATTAAAAATGTGGCCAAAGTCCGGATCAATCCTGGAAATTTCTATGATAAAAGGGCTGTTTTTGTCCAGCTGAATTATACCGACGAGGAATACCGGCAGGAGTTAAAGAAAATTGAAGAACGTTTTATCCCATTTATCCGGGAATGTCAAAAATTCGGAACTGCTCTGAGAATAGGAGCCAATCAGGGATCACTGTCCGACAGGATCATGAGCAGATACGGCGACACCCCTGCCGGCATTGTCGAGTCAGTGATGGAGTTCCTTAGAATTTGCAAAGCGGAAGATTACCACAACATCGTCATTTCAATCAAATCGAGTAATACCCGGTTGATGGTCTACACTGTCCGGTTGATGAACTACCGGATGAGGCTCGAAGATATGAATTACCCTTTTCATATCGGGGTTACCGAAGCCGGTGAGGGAGAAGATGGCCGCATCAAATCCGCCGTTGGCTCGGGAGCCTTGTTTGCGGATGGAATTGGGGATACTGTCCGGGTCTCCCTGACAGAAGATCCAGCCGAAGAGATTCCCTTTGCCCGCAAACTGGTGGATATTTTCAGGGACCGCGAAAATCATGCGCCGATAACTGCGCCTTTGGTGGCACAAACCAATCCTTTCGAATACGAGCGAAGGTCTAACCGGCCGGTTAATGATATAGGCGGAAAGAAACCGGTTGTCGTTATTGCCAATCTGAACGATTACAGGTTGGATGAGATAAAAACCATTAGTTCGGGTACCGAACCCGATTATTTTTACGACGGGAAACAGATCATCGATCGTGCCGGCAAGGAATATCCGATATTGACCCTGGAAGAATATCTGTACAACGACTTCTACTCCAATCAGATGCGATTTGTTCGTGCCAACAAAGCGGAATACGATTGTTTCAAAAGGAAAAACCCGGAAACCATCGAAAAATTAAAGCGCGAACGTAAGATGGTTTTGATCATGGAGAGCAACAACCTCAATAGTTTTGCAGAAATGCGGGCTTTTTTTATGGAGCTGGACGCCCACATCTGCAAAATTCCGGTCATTCTTCACCGTTCCTACAAGAAAAACAACTATGAAGATCTGTTGCTCAGGGCTTGTACCGATCTTGGCGGACTTTTTATCGATGGTTACGGTGATGGTATTATGCTTTCAAACGAAGGTAATATCAGCTACAATGAACTGAAAAATTTATCTTTTGGCATTCTCCAGGCCAGCCGGATGCGGGTAACCAAAACAGAATTCATCTCCTGTCCGGGATGCGGCAGGACCCTTTTCGATCTGCGTGATACGGTTGCAGAAATCAAAAAAAACTTCAACCACCTCAAAAATTTAAAGATCGGGGTGATGGGCTGTGTTGTCAACGGACCCGGTGAGATGGGCGATGTTGATTATGGCTATGTCGGCGCCGGAAAAGGGCAAATCAACCTCTACAAAGGGCAGAAATTAGTCCAGCGACATGTTTCCACGGAACACGCCGTCGAAGAGCTGAAGAAGCTGATCATGCAGAGCGGAGAGTGGAAAGAGCCGAAGAAGTAGGGGGAAAGACGGAGGGAAGATGGGACGGGGACGACGGGGAAGATGGGACCGGTCGGAAATCATGCCGGGCAAAAAATTATTCGGCTGAAGGCCGAATAGGTGACAGCACGGGGCAAAGCCCTGTGAAATTGAAAATGTTGATGCAGTCACCGTCCGCGGTAGCACATTGAAAATAGATTCCCGTTCATTCCGGACGGAAGGAGCAAATCCGGATCAGAGAATACGGCCAAACTGACATTTGTTGTTGGAACCCCGGTTGGGTCATTTACCCCAAAGCGCTTTCAAGATATTCCGGCAACCTTTCCATCAAAGTTCCGGCCTCGATGTGAAGGACTTTCATCCCCAAAGTTTTTGCAGCTTCAGTATTTTGTTGGAGATCATCCACAAAGAGCGTTTCTGCCGGATTGATCGAGGCATCTTTTAATACTGCTAAAAAAGCTTCAGCATTCGGCTTTCTGAATCCAATTTCGTTGGAATAATAGCATTTCTCAAATAGCCGGGAGATCGGATAACCGAACGCATCTTCAAAGATTTGTTCGAATCGCCTGACATGTATCTCGTTGGTATTACTTAAAAGAAAAAGCCGGTATTTCCCTTTTAACTCTATCAGATAATTGATTATCCCGGCAGGAAAATCGATTAACATGGCACCCCAGGCATCCTCAATTTCATGATCGGTGGGATTGCCCGGAAGGATGTTTCTGATCTTATCCCTAAATTGGGCAGGCGAATCC
>JAMDDG010000391.1 GCA_023488865.1 Bacteroidota bacterium
AATTGCATTTTTATCATTATACCAACGAAGGTAAGTAATAATACAATCATTTGTATTCGATTTTAACTTTATTTTGAACACTGCCGGCATTTTTATTTCTTATCTTGAACAGATTACCTTAACTTTGTGAAAAGACGCAAAATGGTCATTAGGGAACAAAATAGAATCAGAACTACCTATTACAACGAAGCGATCCGTTACATGGAGAATGCCCGGGAAACCCTTAAAAAGGCTGGCAAGGAAGATCGTTTCTATGTAGATGAGAAATATGTCAAAACCGCTTGTGGCATTGCCTACAACGGAGTTTTAAAAGCGCTCGACGGGTATTTGTTGTTGAAAGGAATTGAAAAGAAAAAAGGGAGAAAAGACATTGAATACTACCAGGATGCCATTGCAATAATTGACAGAAAGCTCCTCAATTACATCAACTCTGCTTATAAGGTCCTGCACCTGAATGGTTATTATGATGGAATAAGAGATGCAAGGGTCATTGCCGAAGGGTTCAATCTGGCCTATTCAATTATTGAACGCATAAAACCTGCCGCTTAATCTCATAATGTCCATGAATTAATCAAAATCTACCATGGCCTTCATGACACCATCCTTGTATTCTGTGACCAGATCAAATGCCTCTTTGGTGAGAGAGAAAGGAAAGCGATGGGTTGCCATTTTACCAACGTCAATCTTCCCGGTTCTCATCAGTTCAAGTGTTTCTTCCAAAGTATGATTCTGTCTCCTCACATTTTGAACACAAATCTCTTTGTGCCTCATTTTATCCACCGGAAAACTCCAACGGTCAAATTCAGGTATTCCGATTAGCATCAGTTTCCCTCCGGGCTTTAACAAATCCACGGCCTGATCGATCGCCTCCTGCTTGCCACAGCATTCGAAGACAACATCGAGCGGCAAGGGTTCTTTTGCTTTTACCTCTGCAACTACATCTGCTTTATTGGGATTTCCGGTATAAATGGCGCCACATTCCACCGCAATTTGAAGACGTTCATCCACCAGATCTGTAACAAAAATATCAGAAGCACCTTTGGCGATTGCCGATAAAAGGACACTCATCCCGATAGGACCAAAACCCAAAATACCAACAGAGGTATTTTTAAGTGGAATGGATTGGTTCACAGCATACAACCCAATGGCAAGCGGCTCACTGATGGCTGCTTCGGTATAAGTCAGGTTGTCAGTAATCCGGAAACAGCTCTTTTCGGGCATCACGATGTATTCGGCCAGACAGCCATCTGCCTGGCCCGGGCAACCCAGAAAGCGTAACTTCCGGCAGGTATGCGGCCTACCGGCTTTGCACTGGTCGCACTCCCCGCAAGGCATGGCCGGTTCGATGGCAATCCTGTCGCCGGATTTGACGCTTGTCACGGCAGGTCCAACCGCAACCACTTCGCCAGCCCCTTCATGCCCTACCGGGAAAGGATATTGCACAACCTGCGAACCGATTTTCCCTTGGGTATAGTAATGGACATCCGACCCGCAGACGCCCACTACCTTCATTTTAATCAGTACATCGGTAGCTTCCTGGATAGCCGGCATCGGGAGTTCCAGCATCTCCATTTTCCGGATACCGGTCAAAACCATTGCTTGCATACGTATCCTTTTTTGATAGTGACTTTATTTATTGTTTCTCCAATTTTAGAAATTCCCTTAGATGAAGATGGTGAATTCCTTTGTAATTACTACTGCTATTGAAAGAGTCCATCGAAACGACATATTTAGGATAGTTATTTTCAATTTTCATAGGGTTCATAAAGTTTGGTATTTGAATATTTGCGTAAAGCTATGAAAAACTGTTTTACCAAGACCGATTTCAAGGTAAAAAAAAGCCACCCGGATTGCCCGGATGGCCCATTTTATAGATTATATCGTCTGTTATCTGATTTTTGAACCCTTTTGGGCAAAGAAAACCAAATAAGCATAATACAAAAACATACAGCTAACGGCGATAACGACAGAACCGGTGATCGATTTGATCGCTCCCATCAGCGGCATTAAAATAGCGGCACCGATTACGGAAGTAGCGATTACGCCGGATGCGACTTTGGCATGGGGACCCAAATCTTCAAGTGCCAGATTGTAAATTACCGGCCACATGATGGAATGGAACAGACCTGTTCCCAGGAATAGCCACATCGCAATAACAGGAGCCCCGGCGCCTAACACAAAGGAAGCAGCCAGCAACACAGCCCCGCCAAATGCGCATATGGTAAGGATCTGACGGGCTTTGTATTTTTGGAGGATGAATATTCCGATAATACGTCCGACCATCAAACCACCCCAATAATATTTCAGCATGTCAATCGGTGAAATATTATCCAATTTCAGATGGGCTGCATAATCAGGGAAGAAACTGGAAATTCCGATTTCAATACCCATGTAGAAAAAGATGGCCAAAGAACCCAGCCACACGTGTGTATATTTGAAGGCGCTTGATTTATAGCTCTTTGCTTCAACTTTCGTATTTCCTTCTTCTTCCTTAATTTCAGGCAATTTCAGGAAGAACATAATGGCAAGGATCACAAGGGTTACAACCCCGATCATCAGGAAAGGGCCTTTGACAATCTTCAGAATGTCTGAATTGGCCATTTTGGATCCGGTCTCAATTTTTGGGGTTACCAACAAAACCGAGACGAAAATAGGCGCGATAACGGTAGCAACCGAGTTCAACGCATTGGTGAGTGTCAGACGGCTTGCAGCAGTTTCAGGGCTGCCCATCGCATTTACATAAGGTCCGGCAACAACCTGGAGAATAACTACACCGATGGCGAACACCGAAACGGCGCTCAGAAAACCATAATAGCCCATTCCGACACCTGGGATAGAGAGAAAGAATCCCAAGGCAATCAGGGCAAGGCCCAACAAAACCCCGTTTTTATAGCCAATCCGCATCAGCATCAAACCAACCGGAATAGAAAGGACATAAGCGCCATAGAAAAAAGTGTTCGGAAGTTGCTTTTGCACATCATTCAGTCCGAAGGCATTTTTCAAAAAGTCGATGGTTGAGTTGTTCATGGTAGTGATGAACCCAAAAAGAAAAAAGAGGGAGGCCATCACAATCAGCGGAAACAAATACTTGTTGCTTGATTCTGTTTTTGTCATTGTTAAAGGTTTATTTATCGTTTGAGTTAAAATAGTTTTTTGCCACCATCGCCAATTTCGGCAACATAGAATACCGGTTTCAGACCTGTTTTCTCCTGGTAATTTTTGCCAACCTGGCTAATGAACTTGTCTACTGCTTCATCTTTCACGAGGCTAACGGTACATCCGCCGAAACCGCCACCGGTCATCCGGGTTCCGATCACGCCATCAATTTTACGGCCTTCTTCCACCATGGTATCCAGTTCAAATCCGGTTACTTCATAATCATCGCGCAGCGAATCGTGCGAGTCGTTCATCAATTGTCCAAATTTGACAAGGTTACCGGCTTTCAGTTCTTTAACGGCATCTTCCGTCCGTTTGATTTCACTCACCACGTGACGGGCCCGGTTGCGGACTGTTTTGTTTTCAATTTTATCTTCGACCTTCAGAAAATCTTCCCAAGATATCTCACCTAACGCGGATATTTGCTTGAATGGTTGAATGGCTTTAACGGCAGCCTGGCATTCGGCCACTCTTTCGTTGTATTTGCCGGAATCGAGCTTGTGCGGGCTGTTGGTGTTGCTGATTACAATTTTGATCCCTTCCAGTTTAACAGGCACCAACTCATAGGCGAGGGTATCACAGTTAAGGAAAATGGCGTGGTCTTTTTTGCCCATGGCAGAAGCAAACTGATCCATGATGCCACAGTTAACTAAGGCAAATTCGTGCTCTGCTTTTTGTCCCATTTTTGCCAGTTCAATCTTGTCGATGCCAAAACCAAACTGATCATTGATGACCACAGCGGTACAAACTTCCAATGCAGCAGAGGAAGAGAGGCCGGCTCCGGTAGGAACATCACCATAGAAAAGCATATCGGCACCTCCACCGAAGGTCAAACCCTTTTTCATAAACTGTGCAAAAACGCCGATTGGATAGTTTACCCACTCTTTACCTACAGGTTTGTTAAGATCTTCCAGTTTCACTTCAGCCTCAAAAGGCATATCCATAGAGGCGAACCTCACTGTCTTGCGATTGGTTTTTCTTACCAGACAGTAAATTCCAAAACTCAGTGCGCACGGAAAAACGAAACCACCATTGTAATCGGTGTGTTCGCCAATAAGATTAACACGTCCGGGAGAGAAATAACCGCTGATTTCGCCTTCCCCAAATTTTTCAATAAACTTTGATTTAAGTTGTTCGATTGTCATATTGCTATCAATTAAAGATTTTGTGGATTTTGAAAAGCAAATATAATCTAATTTGGGTGTAATGCCAGAAGATAAGTATTTTTCGTACCTTTGAGTTAAACTTTAGGGGTGCCGTTAAGGCTGAGATCACACCCTCAAAACCTGATGCAGATAATGCTGTCGAAGGAAAAAAGAGCTTCTCCATCCATAGGAATCATTCCTGAAGTTCAACAATAAAAATTCAGGAATGGAAATAAAACTCAACCACCAGATTAAAATTTTCCCTGAACAATGCACTGTTCAGCAATTGCTCGACGAAGTAATCCCCGAAAAACAAAAAGGGATTGCCGTAGCCGTGAATTCATTCGTAATCCCGAAAACAAACTGGAACCTTCATTTTCTGAAAAACAAGGATGAAGTACTGATCATCAAGGCAACTCAAGGTGGATAGTGTCAAGGTAAAAGGATAAAGTAAAAAACGCTTTGTCGAAAGCTTTGGTCAAACTGAATAAATACTTCAATCTCTGACACGGCACCAGGGCAAATCTACGGTTTTTAACAATTCATCTAAAAAGCATAAAACAATCTCATGGATACCAAGCATTCACTGAACCAAAACGTAATCACAAGTGGTCCCTTCAGGGCTTCAAAAAAAATATATGTGCCCGGCCAACTTCATGATATAAAAGTGGCAATGCGCGAAATTTCTCTTTCTCCCACAATACTTGCAAATGGTAAAACAGAGGAAAATGCGCCTTTCACGGTCTACGATACAAGCGGTCCGTTTACCGATCCGGATGTTGTTATCGATTTAAAAAAAGGATTGTCCCGCTTACGCGAAAAATGGATCGTGCAACGGGGGGATGTAGAACAACTCCCTGATTTTACATCTGAATATTGCCGTCAACGCCTCATCGATCCCCTGCTCGGAGAACTGCAGTTTCAACACAAACAAAAACCCTTAAAGGCTTTACCCGGAAGAAATGTATCGCAAATGTATTATGCCAAACAAGGCATCATTACGCCCGAAATGGAATATGTTGCCATCCGCGAAAACCAGCGGATTGACATACCGGGACAACAACTCAGCCTGCAATTAACTCAACAGCATGAAGGATATAGCTATGGGGCAAATATTCCCAAAGGATATATTACACCTGAATTTGTCCGTGATGAAATTGCGTCCGGACGGGCTATCCTTCCGGCCAATATCAACCATCCTGAAAGCGAGCCGATGATTATCGGCCGTAACTTTCTGGTCAAGATTAACACCAACATTGGTAACTCGGCGGTATCGTCGGGAATCGAGGAGGAAGTCGAAAAAGCCGTTTGGAGCTGCCGTTTGGGTGGCGATACCCTGATGGATTTGTCTACCGGAAAAAACATTCACGAAACCCGGGAATGGATTATCCGAAATTGCCCTGTTCCGGTGGGTACGGTACCGATTTATCAGGCTTTGGAAAAAGTTAACGGCAAAGCTGAGGATTTAACCTGGGAAATTTTCCGTGACACCTTAATTGAACAGGCCGAACAGGGAGTTGATTATTTCACGATCCATGCCGGAGTATTGCTGCGTTACATACCGTTAACGGCAAAACGGGTTACCGGAATTGTTTCCCGTGGCGGAAGCATTTTGGCCAAATGGTGCCTGGCACATCACCAGGAGAATTTTTTATATACCCACTTCGAAGACATTTGCGAAATTATGAAAGTTTATGATGTTGCTTTTTCGCTGGGCGACGGATTGAGGCCGGGTTGTATCGCCGATGCAAACGATGCGGCGCAGTTCAGCGAACTCGAAACCCTGGGCGAACTGACCAGAATCGCATGGAAGCACAATGTGCAGACCATTATTGAAGGTCCCGGCCACGTGCCGATGCACCTGATAAAGGAAAACATGGACAAGCAACTCAAAGAATGTCACGAAGCTCCTTTTTACACCCTTGGCCCGTTGACAACTGATATTGCACCAGGATACGACCATATTACTTCAGCCATCGGGGCTGCGATGATCGGATGGTACGGTACCGCCATGCTTTGTTATGTTACCCCCAAGGAGCATTTGGGCTTACCCAATAAAAAAGATGTTAGGGACGGTGTCATCGCATACAAAATTGCCGCGCATACAGCCGATCTTGCCAAAGGTCATCCAGGGGCACAATACCGTGACAATGCCTTGAGCAAAGCCCGTTTTGAATTCCGTTGGGAAGACCAGTTTAATTTATCGCTCGATCCGGATACGGCAAGGGAATTTCACGACGAAACCCTGCCTGTTGAAGGAGCAAAAGTGGCCCATTTCTGCTCCATGTGCGGTCCTAATTTTTGTGCTATGAAAATTACACAGGAGGTCCGTGAATTTGCTGAACAAGGTATGAAAGAAAAATCAGAAGAGTTTAAATCGGTAGGAGCCGAAATCTACCTGTAAGATGATTATCCTGATTTCCAATCCGGTACCGGTAAAAGATGAACACGAAATCATCCATCAGTTATTCGATGATGGGATGGAGATCTTTCATCTCCGGAAAAAGGAATACCCGGAACCAGAGTTGAGGAGGTTTATTGAACACATTCCGGAAGAATATTTGAAGAAAACGGTTCTTCACTCGCATTATCATCTGGCTACAGAATATGGACTGAAGGGAATTCATGTTTCGCCAGCCTTCAGCGGAAAAATACCGGACGGAACTTTAAGTGTATCATTTCACACAGTGGATGAAATACGAAAAATTGGGATACCGTTTGACTACGGTTTTCTGAGTCCCGTATTCGACAGCATTTCTAAAGAAGGATACCAAAGCCGGTTCAGTTTAGATGAAGTGAAACAGTTTTTGGAACACAGAAAAGAGAAAATAATTGCCCTTGGCGGGATCGAGGAAGACAAAATTGAAACCGTCAAAAACCTGGGATTTTCGGGAATTGCTTTGCTCGGGGCAATATGGCAAAGTGGACATCCTGCGGATAAGTTCAAACGAATAAAAGAGAGATGGCTGAAATAAACAATTGTGTAGTAAGTATCGCCGGATTTGATCCGTCGGGTGGGGCCGGTATCCTTGCCGACATAAAAACCTTTGAAGCAAACCGCGTTCCAGGAATGGGTGTTTTGAGTGCACTTACTTACCAGAACGATATCCTGTTTGAAGATCTAAAGTGGATTGAGGCTGACGAAATTCTGAAACAAATCTCCGTATTAAAAAAAAGATTTGAGTTTTCAGTGGTCAAAATAGGTCTGATTAAAAATATGGAAGTTTTGGAAACAGTCATCTCAGATTTAAAGCAATCATTGCCCGGATGTCAAATTATCTGGGACCCCATTGTACAGGCCAGCGCAGGGTTTCCATTTCACAGCCATTTTGAACAGGAACAATTGTTCTTCATACTTAAAAATTGCTTTCTGGTTACGCCGAATACAGATGAAGTGCAATTTTTAACCGGAATTGACAGCCCTAAAGAAGCAGCGCAACTTCTGGCTAAGTATTGTTCTGTTCTGTTGAAAGGAGGTCACAGTAAAAAAGAAACCGGCGTTGATTATCTCTTTATGCAGGATAAGATTGAGAAGATATTTCCAACGGGAACAGCGGTTTATCCCAAGCACGGCTCAGGATGCGTTCTATCATCCGCCATTGCTTCCAATCTGGCAAACGGGAATGATTTAATCACCGCGTGCCGTAACGCAAAAATATACGTCGAACATTTTTTATCAAGCAACGAAACTTTACTGGGAACACATGATGCACAAACTGCAATACATATCACAAGGTAAAACGGTTAAAGAACAGACCGAAAATATTCAAAGCGCTCTTGATGCCGGATGCCGGTGGATACAGTTGCGCTTTAAAAATGCCGAAAAAAATGAGCTTTCAAATTTGGCCTTTCAGGTAAAAGAACTGTGTTCGGTCTACCGTGCTACTTTCATCCTAAACGACTATGTTGACATTGCAAAAATAGCTGATGCTGACGGCGTACATCTGGGATTGTTTGATACACCCGTAGAAAAGGCACGAAACATCCTGGGCGAGAATAAAATAATTGGAGGCACTGCCAACACAATACAAGATGTACTGATGCGCATCGATGAAAAGTGCGATTACATTGGTTTGGGACCATTTCGTTTTACATCTACCAAGGAAAAATTAAGTCCTGTGCTTGGCCTAAACGGAATAGCCGGGATAATGAAAGAACTCCTTTCGGGCGAAAAGCTTATCCCTGTTTATGCCATTGGGGGCATAA
>JAMDDG010000047.1 GCA_023488865.1 Bacteroidota bacterium
ATCTTAAAGTAGCACATGAAATAGTCCTGACTCCCGGTGATCAATTTACTCTTAATCCGGATACCTTACATTGGTTCAGGGCGGGTAATGAAGGAGCTGTGGTTTCTGAGTTTTCCACAACAAGCACTGATGGTGATGATATCTTTACAGATCCAGGTATTAACAGATTTACAAAAATTATAGAATAAATTTTGTAAAAAAGGAAAATTCTATGACAGATATCGTATGTGTAGGAATATTAGTTGCCGATGTTTTGGGAAAAACAGTTAACAGCTTTCCGGAAAAGGGTAAATTAGCCTTGGTTGATAGAATGTCACTTCAAATTGGCGGATGTGCCGCGAATGTCGTGATAGACCTTGCAAAATTAGGATTGGGATCCACTATAATCGGCAAGATAGGAGATGATAACTTCGGTAAATTCTTACTCGAAACCCTTAATTCAAATAAAGTGAATATATCAGGCCTGAAACTTGACAATAATGTTTCAACCTCTGCTTCCATGGTCATGATATCCAGTGATGGAGAAAGGTCAATTCTGCATTCTTTCGGTGCCAATGCTAAATTTTGCTTTGATGATATTAATCTTGATATTATAAAAAAATCAAAAATATTACTAATAGCCGGGACATTCTTAATGCCGGATTTTGATGGTGAAGGTACCAGAAAATTATTAAAATTTGCCAAGGAAAACGGAGTCCTGTGTTGTATGGATACAGCATGGGATTCAACAGGTGAATGGTTAAATAAAATTGAACCATCTTTGGAATATCTCGATTGGTTTATGCCTAGTTATGATGAAGCAGTTGAGATGAGTGGCAAAACAAAACATGAAGGGATAGCGCAGTTTTTCTATTCTAAAGGTGTGAGAAATGTCATCGTAAAACTTGGTAGTGAAGGATGTTACGTTAAACCGGAGAATGAAGATGGTTATACTGTCGTGGCATTTAATAAAGTAAAAGCTATAGACACATCAGGTGCCGGTGATTCATTTTGTGCCGGATTTATAGCAGGTTTATATAAGGGTTGGAAGGTACAAAAGTGTGCAGAGTTTGCCAATGCAGTTGGAGCTCATTGTATAATGCAGATAGGTACAACTACCGGGATTAAATCAATCGAAGAAGTCTTGAGATTTATAAGTGATTATGAATTTATTCACGTTAAAAAGTCACATACGAAAATGAACAATGAAGCATCACCAACACATATATTAACTAACAAAAAAAACTACAAATGAAAACACTTATTACCAAGACTTTAACGGTTATTTTTATTGGGTTATTGTGTTTGCCCTTGTTGTCCTTAAAGAACGATAAAGGCAAAGTTTCTTCGGGCGTAACCGAAGCCAAACCTCAGAAAGACACCATCCATGTAATTGGCCATGCGCACATGGACATGAACTGGCTCTGGACCTATTCCGAAACGATGAAGATGTGCAATGACAACCTACGGCAGACCGTTGCTTTTATGGACGAGTTTCCTGATTTTACGATGTTGCAAAGTCAGGCCGCGGTTTACAACTTTGTCGAAAAGGTAGACCCTCCGTTGTTCGAGTTGGTTAAAAAATATGTGAAAGCAGGAAGGCTCGAACTGGGCGGAGGAATGTGGACAGAAGGCGATATGAACCTTTCGTCGGGTGAAGCGATAACCCGTACCTTTCTTTTAGGCCAGCGTTATTTTCAGAGCCGGTTCGGAAAAATGGCACACGTGGGTTGGCTGCCCGACAATTTCGGCCATATTTCGCAAATGCCGCAGATCCTGAAACAGGCAGGGTGCGATTATTTTTATTTTCACCGCTGTAAACCGTACAAAGGGACCTTCTGGTGGATAGGAAGCGACTCTTCAAAAGTTTTGTGCTATGCAAATGATACATACAACGGAAATATTACCCCAAATTTGAAAGATGAGTTTCAAAAAATTACTCCTGATAAGCATCGTTTGTTGCAAATAACGGGTGTTGGCGACCATGGGGGCGGCCCGACACGCGAAAACATCGAGATGGTGCACCAGCTGGATAAAACTCCAGGGTACCCCGCTGTTAAATTTACCACTGCCGGTAATTTCTTCAGCAAGGTTTCCAAAGAGATGAGCGGCAGGCCGACCCATCACGGAGAGATGCAATTCATTTTTGAAGGATGTTATTCCAATGTCTCCGATATTAAGGAAGGAAACCGCAACTGCGAGAGTTCCCTTTTCAGCAGCGAATTCTTCAATACCCTTCGCTGGCTCAATGGAGACAAATATCCGGCCGACGAACTTCGCGACCTTTGGACAACGGTAACCTTTAACCAATTTCACGACATTCTTCCAGGCTCGGCTATCAACGAAGCCAATAAGGAAGCGGTGGCCCGTTATACCGAAGTACTTCGTAAATCATCCGAATTACGGGACAATGCCTTCCGCAAGATGGCCGATGAGGTAAAATTCCAGACAGGAATGGGACAGCCTGTTGTGGCCTATAACCTTCAGCCAAATGGCCGCAAAGCGCTTGTTGAAGCGAACGTTTATTCGCACCAGGAACCGGTAACCGCCAAATTTAGAGGTTGGGGCGACTATTATGGTTCAAAATATATTAAGTCCGTCGATAAAGGACAAGGGGATGTTCCTACGGTTCTGGTACGTGATGCTTCCGGGAAAACCTATCCGGCGCAAGTAGTATGGGGGAAATCAACACCTCCCGGATTTACATCGAAAGTTCAGTTTGTGGTGGAGAATATGCCGGCCGGCGGTTACAAAACATTTTATGTCGATATGACCAAGCCAGGCGAATTCAACCAGACTATTCCATTTAGCAACAACACCTTCGAAACCGATTTTTTCAGCGTGAAGTTTGACATGAAAACGGGAAACATCGTCAGCCTGTTTGATAAACGCACCCAAAAGGAATTTGTACGGGAAGGCGGTCAGCTGAATACCCTGAAGATGTCACTCGAAGACAAGAAGGGTAAGATGAAATCATGGACCATTAATAAAATAGTGAAAGAAGAGGAGGTAACCAATGTCGCCAGTGTTAAAGTGGTTGAAGACGGGCCGGTAAGGGCCTGTGTCGAGGCGGTAAGCACCTGGGGAAAATCAAGATTTATCGAACGTACTTACCTTTACCGCTCCTATCCGCGTATCGATTACAATCTTGAAGTGCACTGGCTGGAAACAGGAAGCGACAGCACGGATTCACCCATGCTGAGGACAGAATTTCCTATTTCCATGGATAACTCCAAATTTTACTCACAGGTTCCTTTTGATGTAGTTGAAAGACCTGTCGACGGGAAGATAAACGGGGCAGATGCCCCCTCCTACCTGAAGTCGCAGACCAATATTTATGGCGTTGAACCTGAAAGAAACGACGGGCAGGAAGTCCCTGCACAAAAATGGGTGGATGTTACGGATGGGAAAGTAGGTATCGCACTCCTGAATAAAACAAAATATGGTCATTCCTATCATAACGGAAACCTGAGGCTCACCCTGATGCGGTCGGCCGGTAACCCGGATATCTATCCCAATCTTGGCAAATTCACCATCAACTATTCGCTGTTCCCTCACGCTGGCGACTGGAAAAACGGCGTTTGGGCTGAAGGGGAAGACTTTAACCAACCCGTTTATGCGGCAGAACCTCCTTCCCTGGCACTTGTAAAAAAACATGCGACCCGTCCCGAAGAAGCATCTTTCTTCTCTGTCACCCCTGCCAATGTCGCAATGACCGGGATGAAACAGGCAGAAAACGCAGAAGAGCTTATAATCAGGCTGGTTGAAGTAGAAGGAAAAGAAACAACCGCTACGATCAATTTGCCGGTCGTGGCCAAAGCGGTAAGAAACCTTACCTTAATTGAATTGCCGGTTGGAAATGCAAAAGCGCCTGTAATTTCGGGTAAATCGGTCAAAGTAAAACTGAAGCCCCACGAAATAGTAACCCTCGGGATTAAACAATAAACATTACTATAGTCACTAATTTCTAAAATTTAGAAAAAAGATTACTTTCCGTGTCACCCGTTTTTTCAGTTTGTGTGCTTTTCTTATTGAGAATGGACAAAACCGTACGAACACAGGCACAAAATGGAAATTTATTCCCCGTATAAAAAAATTGCCAGGCTAATTGCAGGTGAAATTGGGCCCGGATTAACACAGGAAGAAAAAAAAGAACTGGCTGACTGGTTAAATGAGGATCTAAAAAATAAGGAATTATTTAATCGGATTAAATCTTCGGCCAATTACCGGAAATGGGCTGAAACACGGGGAAAAATTAACCTCCACCCAAGTTGGGAAAATCTTTTTCAGGCCATCCAAAAAGAAAAAAAGCGGACAATGTTCCGGAGGATGTTAAAGTATGCCGCGGTTGTTTGCTTCCCTTTAATAGTTGCCGGTGGCATTTATTATATTTTTAATCAGGTTCCGGAACAGGCAATAACCAGTCAAACTACAGAAATCAGGCCGGGGTGCAATAAGGCGGTCCTGGTTTTGAACGATGGGGAATCTGTTGCATTGGATTCGCCGGATGATTTGTTGCTTAAAGAAAAGGATGGCACTACAATTCAAAAAACGGAAGGACTGTTAAACTACACTAAACCGGTACAAAAACTTACTAAAGTTCCGTTATTTAATACGATTAGTATCCCCAGGGGCGGTGAATACAACCTGATACTTGCCGATGGTACGCGGGTTTTCCTGAATGCCATGAGTAAATTCAAATATCCTGTACAGTTTACGGGCGCTACCCGGGAGGTAGAACTTACCGGTGAAGCCTATTTTGAGGTTACCCATTCGGGGACTCCCTTTATCGTGAAAACAAACGGTATGGATGTGGAAGTAATGGGTACATCGTTTAATGTGAATGCCTACGAAAATACCGGGAAAGTAGTAACCACTTTGGTAGAGGGGAAAGTGAAAATCGAATCAAAAGGACCGGTAGCGGGCAGTAGGTTATTGTACCCGGACGAACAGGCAGTTTTCGATTTAACAGACCACCGGGTGGACGTAAACAAAGTTGATGTAAATCTTTACACGGCCTGGAAGGAGGGAAAATTCATCTTTTATGATACGCGTCTTGAAGATATTATGAACACTTTAACCAGGTGGTATTCAGCCGATGTCATTTTTTCAGACCCAGAAGCAAAAGAACTTCATTTTAGCGGAAGCATTGACCGTTACGGTGATATTCAGCAAATCCTGGAAATCATCCAGTCAACCAATAAAGTAGAAATAGAAATCAATAAAACAACCATTTTATTTAAAAGGAAAAAATAAAATGCAGGAGATGTTACGAGCATCCCCTGCAAGAAACCCTGCCGGTCGGGCAGAATTATGTAGTATTAAACTAACAGGACAAAAGTATGAAAAAAAACCTTGTGAAACATTCTCCTCAAAGGAGAGCGTTGATTAAGTACATCATTATGATGAAAGCAGTATGGATTCTCGTAATGGCTTCGGTACTGCAAGTGACTGCCGGAAACACGGAAAGTTATTCCCAAAACACTAAGCTGAACTTAAAGTTGAAGGATGCCAGCCTGGAAGAGGTAATCTGGGGCATAAGGAAACAAACTGAGTTTAATTTCTTTTACAACACGGAAGATGTGAAGGAAGTAAACGGGCTGAACCTGAACTATAAGGATGCCACGGCGCAGGAAATCCTTACCAAATGCCTGGCGGGGACCGGTTTAACCTTTGAAATCGTAAACAAAGCGGTAATCATCAAAGAAAAGGACAAACCAATCCATGGAATAACAACAGTTGTTTTAGAACAACCCCGGAAAAAACAACTTGAAGGTAAAGTTACCGATGCTAAAGGGGATCCTATCCCAGGCACTACGGTCATTGTGAAAGGCACTACTATTGGTACGATTACCAACGGCGATGGGGAATTTGTACTCAATGTGCCGCTTGATTCCAAAATTCTTTCATTTTCATTTGTCGGGTTCAAGTCACAGGAAATTCCTATCGGGAACAAAACAACATTCAACATTGTCCTTGAAGAGATGACTGTAGGGCTTGAGGAAGTGGTTGCCGTTGGATATGGTGTCCAGAAGAAAGCGAGCGTTGTTGGCGCCATTACCACTACCACCGGTAAGGAGTTGGAACGTGTAGGGGGGGTTACCAATTTGACGCAGGCCCTCACCGGCCAGTTACCTGGCCTTACGACGATCCAGACGACTGGTCAGCCGGGAAATGCAGACCCCAAAATATATATCCGCGGCCAATCTACCTGGAACGGGGGTGAACCTCTTATCCTGGTTGATGGCGTTGAGCGCCGGATGAACGATCTGGATATGAGTGAAGTTGACAATATCTCGGTGCTTAAAGATGCTTCGGCTACCGCCGTTTACGGGGTAAAAGGCGCCAATGGCGTTATCCTCATTACCACCAGGCGTGGGTCAAAAGGAAAACCAGTACTAAGCATTTCGGCCAACTCAACGGTCAAAAGTCCATCCCGTCTAATTGACAAATTAGATTCGTATAATACGTTGCGTATCAAAGACGAGTCCATTGAACGCGAAGTGGTCCTTAACGAGGCTGAATGGGGAGACTATACGCCCCTGCCAATAGTTGAACGTTACCGCAACCAGCAAAGCCTGAAATATCCTGAGGCATACCCAAATATCGACTGGCGAAGGGAAACTATAAAAAATACGGCTATGGACCACCATGTTAACCTGAACGTTAGCGGGGGGACCGATTTTGTAAAATATTTTAGCACATTGGCCTATTTGCACGAAGGAGACCTGTTGAAACATTATGAAAACGGCAGGGGATACAAACCAAGCGCTGGTTATGACCGGTTTAACTTCCGTACCAACCTGGATTTAAAACTCACAAAAAGTACCCTGTTGAAAATTAATCTTGCCGGTGTTTATGGCATTAGAAAAGGGAACCCGGGTGATTATACTGCGTTTCAAACGAGAGGTGCATATAGTATGCCCCCTAATGCTTTTATGCCCCAATATAGCGATGGACGCTGGGGAAGCCATAATACTGTTCAACCGAATCCTGTGTCAGGATTGGCTAATTCTTTGTGGAAATTCCAAAAGACTGATTTAACCTCCGATTTTACCCTTAGCCAAAAGCTGGATTTTATTACCAGTGGCTTGGGCATCAGCGGTAACGTGTCGTTCGACAATCATCTTGAGTCACAAGGCGGTATCCAAGAGGTGGGTGGCATTCCGACCAAATGGATAAATCCGGCCATCGAGGATATGGGGCCTGGTGAGGATCCGGATAAATATATTCTGATTGATCCTATAAAAGGCATCAATCAGTTTGACTGGGTGAGACTACCCTGGATACTACAAGATGAGGTTGGCAGCTCTTTAATCAGGCGGCGCTTGTTTTACCAGATACAGGCAAACTATGCCCGGACCTTTGGCAGGCATGACATTACCGCTACCGGGGTGTTTACCCGCGAGCAACAAGCCACCGGGAGCGAGTTCCAACATTACCGCGAAGACTGGGTTTTTCGTGCTACCTACAATTATGAAGGGAAATATTTTGCCGAGTTTAATGGCGCCTACAACGGTTCGGAAAAATTCGGGCCCCGTTACCGTTTCGGGTTTTTCCCATCGGCTGCAGTGGGATGGACGATTTCCAACGAGAAGTTCATGAAAAATCTTACATGGCTCAATAAACTAAAACTTCGTTATTCGTATGGTTTGATTGGCGATGACGGGATTAGCCAGCGATGGCTGTACAACACCCAATGGAGATATGGCCTTACATCGCCACTGGCAGAATATGCACATCCATATAATCGAAGCCCCTATACCTGGTACACGGAATCGGTGATTGGCAACCCCGGTATCCATTGGGAAAAAGCAAAAAAATCCAACCTGGGCCTGGAGATGGCTGTCCTGAAAAATATGCTCTCGGCCAATGTCGAATATTTTACAGAGGACCGGACCGATATCTTATTAGTGGGACCAAGCCGGACCCTGCCGGCGTATTTTGGCGGGACACCACCAACTGCAAACGTTGGGCGCGTAAAGAAAAAGGGCTACGAAGTAGAACTTCGTTTTAACAAGAACCTGCAAAATTGGCTTTTTTGGGCCAATACCAGCGTTACGCACGCCATAGATAAAATTTTATACAAAGAAGAACCTTCCCTGAAAGATCCGCACTTGCTGGCCCAGGGATTCCAGATTGACCAGACCAAAACCACGATAAGGGATGGTTTCTACAATACATGGGACGAAGTGTATTCAGGCGCCCAGGGAGCCAACAACAATAATCTTAAGCTGCCAGGCGATTATAAAATCATCGATTTTAACGGGGACGGTGTTATCGACTATAAAGACGCGGCCCCTTATGGTTACTCGATACGCCCGCAAAACGCCTTCAATTTTTCTTTGGGCGCCGATTATAAGGGTTTTAGCCTGATGCTCCAGTTTTATGGCGTAAACAATGTGACACGGCTTGTGGATTTTAGGGACTTTATGAATAATATCGATCTCGTCTA
>JAMDDG010000414.1 GCA_023488865.1 Bacteroidota bacterium
TGGCCTTGTCCCTAAAATCACCCTGAATCAGGATCTCCCCCTCTTTGACCGAACCGCCGACCCCAAATTTTGATTTCAGTTTTTTGCCAAGTGTTTCCAGGTCCGCTTCTTTACCGATGAATCCGGTAATCAGGGTAACCATCTTCCCAGCCCGCTGCTTCTTGTCGAGCATAATCCGCAGATTTTGTTTGGACGGGGCTAAGGTCTCCTGATCTGATTCTCCGGATGCCAATTGATATTCGTAACTTTCTGACGTAGAATAAACTACACCTTCCCTGTTTTTTCGTTGTTGATTTTGCGGCTTCATTTGACCGTTTTTTTAGATAATGAATAGAAATGAGTCTCTCATGCCGGATTTAATCAGCACTATTAACAAAACAACTTTGATTCTTAATTTAAAAAAAGTTTTCTCTATTTTCAACTCCTTTGTATTTGTGGAACAAGTGGAAATAAAGCAAACTACAAAGATAGCAGTTTGATTTTTGGGAAGGCTGCTTATTTAATAATATTTTAAACTGTGTAGATATTTTCCCCATTTGTATTTTGGGAGTGAAATCAATCAATCGAAATGACTACTTTTGAGCGATTTTTTTCAAATTTAAGATTGTATGAAATGAGCATGGTTATAAATCACCCTTGGAGATGAAAATAACCAAATGTGAATTCCATGCGGCTTTATTAAAACAAATTGTTTCACGAATGAACAAAATAGTAGAAAAGGAGTTTTTCTCTGATAAGGTAGTCCGTTTAGTAGTAGAGAATCCGAAAATTGCCCGCTCCAGAAAGGCCGGCAATTTTGTTATTCTTAGAATTGGCAAGAATGGCGAACGTTTTCCGCTCACCATTGCCGATGCGGATCCCGTCAAAGGAACGATCACCTTGGTGGTACAGATTGTTGGGGTCAGTTCAGCCAAATTGGCAGCATTAGAGGTTGGGGATAGCATCGACGATTTGGTTGGACCGCTGGGAAAACCAACGGATATCGAACTCAAGGGGACCATTTTAGCTTGTGGGGGCGGCGTTGGCGTTGCTCCGCTGTTACCCATTGTTGAAGCTTTCAAAAAGGCCGGTAACAGGGTGATTTCAGTAATTGCAGCCAGAAGCAAAGACCTCATTATCCTCGAAGATCAGATCAGACGATGGTCTGACGAGGTAATTGTAATGACGGACGACGGATCTTATGGCAGAAAAGGTTTGGTTACCGCCGGAATGGAAGAGGTGATCCAACGTGAAAAAATTGATGAGTGTATCGTGATTGGCCCTGCCATTATGATGAAGTTTGCCTCGTTGACGACGAAAAAATATGCCATTCCAACCCAGGCCAGCCTCAATTCAATCATGGTGGACGGAACCGGAATGTGTGGCGCATGCAGGGTCACAGTTGGCGGTAAGACTAAGTTTACCTGTGTCGACGGACCAGAGTTCGACGCGCATGAGATCAATTTTGACGAGATGCTGATGCGCCTCGGTGGCTACCGTGCCGAAGAAACAGTTGCCAGCAATAAATATTTTCAAAAACAGTGATAAGAAGATGTCTTTAGATCCAGAATACCTCAAAAACGAACGCAGCCAAGAGTGGAGGGCCGCTTTGCGTTCCAAGATAAAAAACAAAGAAAGAACCGCGATTCAGCGGGTACACATGCCGGAGCAAGCCCCCGAAATAAGGGTAAAATACCAGGATAGGGAAGTCAACTTAGGGATTACCTTCGAACAGGCTGCCCTTGAAGCCTCCCGCTGCATGGACTGTGTTACGCCTACCTGTATCGAAGGTTGCCCGGTGAATATCAACATCCCGAAATTTGTCAAACAGATTGATAACGGGGATATACTGGGAGCGGCGGCTACCCTTAAAGAGACCAGCGCATTGCCGGCAGTTTGCGGTCGTGTGTGCCCTCAGGAGAAACAGTGCGAGGCAAGATGTTTCTATCTCGAGAAGATGAATCTGGAATCGGTTGCTATTGGCCATCTCGAAAGATTTGCGGCCGATTTTGAACGGGTATCCGGCAAAGCCAACATTCCAAAAACAGCCGAACCCAACCACATCAAGGTTGCAACAGTGGGCTCAGGCCCCGCAGCGCTCTCATTTGCAGGCGACATGGTTAAATACGGATACGATGTGACCGTTTTTGAAGCGCTGCACGAAATTGGCGGCGTACTAAAATATGGAATCCCGGAGTTCAGGCTTCCCAACGCCATCGTTGATTTTGAGCTGGACAACCTGAAAAAAATGGGTGTTAAATTTGAAACCAACTTTATCGTAGGCCGTACCGCCTCCTTCGATGATCTAAGGGAAGAAGGTTTCAAGGCATTCTTCATTGGCAGTGGGGCAGGTCTTCCAAGATTTATGGATATTCCCGGCGAAAACTACAACGGCATCCTCTCCTCCAACGAATACCTCACCCGCGTCAACCTGATGGGCGCCAATTCGGATACCAGCGACACCCCGGTCATAAAGGGTAAAAGGGTAGCCGTCATTGGTGGCGGCAACACGGCCATGGACTCGGTGCGTACCGCCCTCCGTTTGGGTGCAGACAGGGCCATGATCATCTATCGCCGTTCGGAAGCCGAAATGCCCGCCCGTATCGAAGAGGTCAAACATGCCAAAGAAGAGGGTGTCGAATTTATGAACCTCTGCAACCCGCTCGAATACTTTGCCAACGAGAAGGGAATGGTCAACCGGATGCGTCTCAACCGGATGGGTTTAGGCGAACCGGATGCCTCCGGCAGAAGAAGGCCGGTACCGATCGAAGGCTCAGAATTTGAACTCGATGTTGACCTCGTGATCGTTGCCGTAGGGGTATCCCCAAATCCGCTGGTTCCCTCCTGTCTGCCCGATCTGAAAACCACCAAATGGGGAACCATCGTGGTAGAAGAGGATAAAATGCAATCTTCCATCGAAGAGATGTTCGCCGGCGGCGATATCGTGAGGGGAGGGGCCACTGTCATCCTGGCCATGGGCGACGGCCGAAAAGCGGCTGAAAATATGCACATTTACCTTCAAAACAAAATTTCAATAACTGCTAAAATCTAAAAATATGCCGGATTTAAGTGTAAAATATC
This sequence comes from Bacteroidota bacterium, assembly GCA_023488865.1. Classification (GTDB taxonomy): domain Bacteria; phylum Bacteroidota; class Bacteroidia; order Bacteroidales; family Prolixibacteraceae; genus CAINVV01. Next base: position 3,061 of record JAMDDG010000414.1, read on the forward strand.
TTGGGCTCGACCTGAAAAGCCCGGTAATTGCCGGTAGCTGCAGTCTGACCAATTCGATCGAGCACCTCAAAGCCATTGAAAAGGCCGGAGCCGGCGCCGTGGTTTTGAAATCGGTCTTCGAAGAGGAGATCTACCTCGAATATGCCCACGAATTTGAAAAATTAGGCCCGATGGACAACAACCTTGAGTTTCTGGATTATTATGACCTGGAAATCAAGAAAGAAAACCTGAAACAATACCTCCAATTGATCGCCGACGCTAAAGCGCAACTTTCGATCCCGGTGATCGCGAGCATCAATTGCGTCACTTCGCAGGAATGGGGCTTCTTTGCCAAAAAAATCGAAGCGGCAGGGGCCGACGCCCTGGAGTTAAATATGTTCATGTCGCCGACCGATCTTTCCCAAACCAGCACCGACAACGAGGGTACCTATTTTGACATCATTACCAGGGTGACTCAAAAAATAGCCATCCCGGTATCAGTCAAAATAAGCCCCTATTTCTCCAATCTGGGTGGAATGATCCGCGACATCTCCTTCTCCGGGGTGAAAGGAATCGTCCTTTTTAACCGATTTTATGCACCCGATATCGACATTGACAAAGAGACCATTCATGGCTCCAATGTGTTGAGCCACGATACCGATCACTTGTTGCCACTGCGCTGGATTGCGATGATGTCGAACCGGGTCAATTGCGATCTGGCCTCTTCTACCGGAGTACACGGTTGGGAGAGCGCAGTGAAGATGATATTAGCCGGCAGCCAGGCTGTTCAGGTAGTCTCGGCACTTTACGATCAGGGTTTTGGATTTATTGAAGAGGTCAATCAAAAGATAGCTGTCTGGATGAAGGATCATCATTATGAAAAAATTGATAACTTTAGAGGCAAATTGAGTCAGGACAACTCAGTCAATCCGGCTGATTTTGAGCGTGTCCAATTTATGAAAAATTTTGGGGAATACAAATCCGGTCATTAAATCGGCACTGATGTATGTGATCCTTACAACAACAAAAGAACGATCAGGAAGCTTAAATATCAGGAACTTCCTTTTCGTCCTTTTGTTGTTTTTTGCAGCTTGCCCTTCTATCGCACAGAAAAGTAAAAACCTTGAAAGGGTGGTGATTGGCGATGCCCGTTTTATCCTTCATACCGTCCAAAAGAAAGAAACCCTTTATTCTATTTCCAAACTATACGATTGTTCCCAGGAAGAGGTGCTCGCAGCCAACCGGAACATTACGGGCGTCATCAAAAAAGGAATGGTACTGAAAATCCCGGACCATACCTACCAAAAACCTCAGACTGCCAAGTTTGATGAAAATAAGTTTGTGCAACATTTGGTTGTCAGCGGGGATAACTACTATCAGCTTAAACTCAAATATGGAGTGGATGAAGAGGAGTTGCTGAAATTTAATCCGGATCTTAAAGAGGGATTGAAAGCAGGCAGAACGATTATCGTCCCCAGAAAACCAAAGGCAGAAAAAACAGCGGAGTTAACCCTGTCCAACAGCATACCGGCCCAGTCGACACCCGTTGCGGTCAGCCCTCGGGGAAAAGATAAAACATTGGAGGTGGGCCTTTACCTTCCGATTTCCGTAGCAGTGGACGACAGCTTAAAACCCTCGGCCCGATCAATAAGTTTTCTGACTTTTTACCAGGGAGTGCTGATGGCAGTTGATCAATTGTCCAAAACAGGGTTAAAGACGAAATTATATGTGTATGATACCGGGAAACAGGCTGCGACGATCCAGGCACTGATTAAGAAACCTGAATTTCTGTCCTTAGATCTGTTGATAGGCCCGGTTTATCCCGAGGAACAAAGAGTGATATCCGAATTGAGCGCCAAAAACAGGATACCCATGGTTTCACCCCTTTCGGCCGATGATAAATTTACCAAAACCAATCCATACTACTTTCAGGTCAATCCTGTCAGGAAACTAAGGTTAGAGGCTACAGCCGACTATCTCTCAAAGGAATTTCCGAAAGAGAAGATCCTCTTCCTGGAAACTGCAAACGGAAGCGCCGAGACGAAGCTAATCATGGATGAACTTGCCCGGAGAGAAGCTCCGCGTGGGGCATCAAAAGGACTTATACGCACCTACAATATTTGGAGCAACGGTACAGACGGACTTGAGCCACAACTTCAGACCGAAAAACCCAATATAATCGTTATGGCCGAGCTGAACGAAGTGAATGTCAGCATTGCCATGAACCGCCTTGCCCGTTTATCGAACAAATATCCGATCATCCTGGTCGGCATACAGGAATTCGCCAAGATGCAGAGTATTGAAATTGAAAACCTGCACAAGGTCAACCTCCGTTTTCTTTCCACCTATTTCGTGGATTATACGCTTCCCTCCGTTACCACTTTCGTGGAAAATTTCAAGGCAGAGTTTGGCACCGAACCCTCCTTATTCGCGTTCCAGGGATACGATGTTACCATTAGTTTCCTGAAATCGTTGCAAAGGACCGCCGATCTTTCCCACGGTCTTCCTCCGGAAAGCAATACCGGGTTGCTCCAGACAACCTATCATTTTACCAAAGTCTCCGATTTCGGCGGCTTTACCAACGACAGTTTCACGGTAGTCGAGTATGCCAATACTTATGAGGTGAGGTCGCTGGGAGTCGTCAGGCACGGGGAATAAAAAGGGTAAAGGATGGCATTCATTGTAAAAAGCATTCCCAGATTCGGTTATTTTGTATAAAATGATTTTATTACCTTTGAGTAATATACTGATTATTACATGTCAAAAGAAACTGCCATAAAACTATTCAACGAGAGACGAATTCGTACTCAATGGGATGACAACCAGGAGAAATGGTACTTCTCGATTGTGGATGTTGTCGGTGTGCTTACTGAAAGTGAGAACCCTAACAATTATTGGAAAGTACTGAAAAACAGACTCAAAAAAGAAGGCAGTGAGTTGGTTACAAATTGTAACCAACTGAAAATGCAATCTTCTGATGGCAAACTTTATAAAACGGATGTTGCTGATACAGAACAGTTATTCCGTTTGATTCAAAGTATTCCATCTCCCAAAGCTGAACCATTTAAAATGTGGTTAGCACAGATCGGGAGAGAACGCATTGACGAAATAGAAGATCCTGAAATTGGTATAGATCGTTTGATGGAAACATATCTTCGCAAAGGATATGGTAAAGAATGGATAAACCAACGACTTAAAAGTATCGAAATTCGAAAGGAACTTACCGATGAGTGGGAAAACAGAGGCATTAAAAAGGGACAAGAATATGCGATTTTAACGGATGAGATAACAAAAGCATGGAGCGGTTTTACAACGAAACAGTATAAGGGCTATAAAGACTTGAAAAAAGAGAATCTTCGCGACCATATGACTAATCTTGAATTGGTATTGAATATGTTAGCCGAAGCATCTACCACCGAAATATCAAAGAAAAAAGAACCTAAAACTTTTAACGAAAACAAAGTAGTTGCCAGAAAAGGCGGGGATGTAGCAAAAGCAGCACGTTTGCAATTGGAAAAAACAACAGGGAAAAAGGTTGTAACAAAATTAAATGCCAGGAATCTGGATAATCCAATGTTGAGAGTTGGTAATAATAAAGAATAAACAGTGTAACCGGACTAACAAAAATGCGGTTGCAAACCGCATCATCCAAGTGCTCCTCGCACAATTTCCCTTCCTAAAGCTTTGGCGTTTAAATATTATTAGGTAAGTTTATCGTGCCAGTAACACGCAACAAACCTGCCTCAGTAGATATAGATTCTTATTATGGGCGCAAGTTTGGTGGGTGTAAAAGATTTGTGCACTATTATATAAACCGACATAAGCATGAACTTAACTCAAAAAGTAAATCATGAAAAACAAAATCGTTTATTATTTTATTCTCGCCATTATTTTAATGAGTTGTAGCAGTGGACCTGTAAAAACTGAACAATCCGGGATCCAAAAAATGATTCTGCAACTAAATGGGAAAAAATATGATGAACTATATTTACAAGCGATGTTGCCAATTCCCAGTCATTTTATAAATATTAAGATTTTTGCAGGACAATCTGAAGATGGTCACAAATGGACATTTACTATTCCTGATTCAATCAACAAAATGGTTGATTCTTATGGTATCTTGACAAGACCCTTTGATTTTAAAACAAATACATCATATTCAATCCGGTTCATTGGTTTATCAAATAAAGAACAATTTTTTTCATATGTTTATGATGAAAAAAATCCAATTCTTGAAGCTACTTATACTGAAACAAAACAAGTTCATGGTGTACCTGGCCAAGTAGATTTTATAGCAGTGAATGACACTTTTGCCAGTGATGGGCCATCCCGCTCAAGGGATATATTCAGTGTTAATTTTAAGGTGAAAGATACTGAAATGGAACTAAGTATGAAATTTAGCGCATTCGCTTTTATCGATATGGATCGTTATGATGCTTCATTTGCAGAAAAGGATTCAATTTCTCATCTATATCCCAATTCTAAATATCTGATGAGTCAATTTTATTATATGCGCAGTTCCTTTAAAAATATGGATGATGCAAAAAAGATCTATGCCAATTTTTCGCAAGAAAATAAATCTACTTGGTTTGGAATAGAAAGTGGTAACTACATTACGAATTATAAGAAACTGTATTCATCAGGTTTTGAGGATGTTTTATTAAAAAATTCAGATACTGAAACATTAGAGCCAATTATAAGAGATTCAACAAAATTCACATTAGTAATCTTTTCGGCCGCATGGTGCAGCCCTTGCCACAAAATTATTCCTGAACTCATGGATGTTTATAAAGACTTGAACGGGAAACTGGAGATGGTATACGTTTCGTTAGATCAGAGTAAGACCTTGAATGATTGGAAGAAATTAATAAAAGAAAAAAGTATTCCTTGGAGAAGTCTTGTAACTGTCGGTCAGGTGAAAGAAATTGAAGACAAATACGATGCTGGTTCAATACCACATATGCTACTTGTTTATCCCAACAAATCTGTAAAAAAGATTGATATAAGAGAGAAAGATGATAAAGAGATGCTTTATCAATTAGTTAGCACAAAAATTAATTAAGACTATGTGGCTTTGTATGAATAATAACAGTGCACAACAGCAAAATACCGGCAAGCCGGGTTTCGGTGCTTCGTTGACAGGAAATTAGTAAATTGAAAAGCAATTCTTCGTAGGAAGTTCATCGGTAAAATTCCGCACTGTGCATAGCTGCGACCGTTATGGCCAAAGCAAAAAAAATGCCGGATAAATTCGGAGTAAAAAATAATAAAGTTCGATTCATAAATAAAACTAAAAATCATGAGACAAATATTGAGCTTTATGCTGCTGACTGTTTTTATGATTACCATCAATTCTTGCTCAAAAGAAAAAGTTGG
>JAMDDG010000253.1 GCA_023488865.1 Bacteroidota bacterium
TGTGAAATATTTTAGAATTGGTCTCATTATTACACTTGTTAATTTTGACAAATATGTTTTATAAAAGAGAAATTAACCAAGAACTAACAGAATAAGGGATGCGTGGAGGCATCCCTTTCTTTAATTAAAATCTAAAAAGTGTTTATTGTACACCTACATTGTCCAGTAATCATAGTCAGACACTTTCCGCTCTGGCCATTTATATTTGTGCAAGATCCACCACATGGATTAGCATTTTGGCAAGGATCGGTACTTCCACTACCAGCCATAACACCTTTCAACTCCTTTTCAGATAGGACTTCTTTGAGTCCTTTTAAACTGATTTTCTTCATAAACTGTTTTTTTAAGTTTCATTGTAGAAAGTTTTCAATAAATGATCAGTTTATTGCCCATTGCCCTACAAATTTGCAACAGTTATTTAGTGCTAACATCTAAATTTTTAAAGAATAAGAGGTCTTCAATTTTATAATTAGTGGGTAATTTAAACCCGGAAACTAAGATGGTTGGGGTTGCTGTTATCTTAGTTTTTTCAATCCAAAGCTTATGTCGGTGAAATTCATTCGTAACATCTAGAGTTTCTACAGGAAAGTTGTATTTCTGAAAAAACTCTTCTTTAGTGTATTTTCCTTTTTCGAACCACTCCGAAAATATCGCTTTCTTCTTTTCTGTTTCGCTATTTAAGTATGCAGCTATAAGAAACTTGTTGCTTATATCAAGGCTTTCATCAAAAGAGGAAAAAATATACTGTACACAGATGTGGTTGGTTTTTTCAAGCATTTTTTCAACGCGGTTGTGCATTTTTGCACAGGGGTTGCAATGTGGGTTTGTTGAAATGGTTACCCTGATATTGGCTTCGGGGTTGCCAAAGATGATCTTTGATATTGATTTATCAACCTCAAAATAAGGTTGCTGTTTTAGCAAGCTGATAAAAATGCCCTCATTGGCTTTCAGGCTGTTGATTTCTTGGGTTATTTGCTCAATCTTGTTCGCTTCACTTAGTTTGGGAACCAGAAGGTTTATAACAAGTATCGGGATTAGATAAATACCTGCCACGTTAATAAAATCCGATATCTTGATAGTTGGGATAATGAAAAATCCAGAATTCAGGTCTGTAAAAAAGAGCATCCAGAGTAAACCCATTACAATCAAACACAACGGACACCATTGTTTTGCCTTCCATTTTTGATACCAAATACTCCAAAAACTATATGGCAAGGCCAATATATTTACAATGCTCAAATAGAAAATGAATTCCGGGAAGAATAGAAGGATTATCACATTCGAAATAAAATATCCCAAACCAATTTCACCCCATCCTATTAGTCCAAACAATTTTGATGCCTTTGATTCCAACACATCATTACAATTGCTTTGCTTAAACAACGAACATATTTTATCAGCATAGTCACTTTGAATGTTCATTTGTTTGAGAACTAGCAAATAGCCAATATAAACCCCGGTCAAATTGAGTATTGTTGTGATAGTTGATCCCAAACTGGTGTAAACAGAATGCTTTACAAGTAACGTCACAACTGCTGCACATAGAGCCAATGATAGAAAGAATCCTTGCAAAGTTAGGATTAATTCATTTTTTCTATTTTTACGGTAGTCTGGTTCAATGGAATTTTCATCTGGTTCTACCAATAAAATAAAACCAGACCATCCTTCAATAAATCGTCTAGTTTGTTCATTAATATTCAAACCATTCCAACTGTAACTGACAGTATTATTGTCAACGTTGTTTACAACCTTAAACTCACCTCCCGCATGAGCTATAAATGGCGTCTGAATATTTAAAATATTATTTTCCTTGTCTTTGATGATGGTGCCACCATTATTGACTCCGTAAGCAAAAAGCATTTGCGATAAGCCTAACAAATTATTTTTGTGGGGATGTTCGTTAAAATACTTTTTGGCATACCTCGCTGTATGTTTTACTTTTAAAAGGTTCAACAATGTAGTTAGTACATTTTGATTTCGCTTGATTTCAAATAGCATATTAATTCTACTTTAACACATTTAAGCTATAATATAGGAGTTGTTTATATCTCGTTGTCTGATAAGACGCCGGTTGTGCATTTGGTCAAAAAACTGTTTTTCGGTCATCTCCTAATAGCGTTTAAACACGAACCATTTCTTTATATCATTTGCTGAAAGTAACGGCAAATCATCAAGGTTTCGTAGTTTTTCTTTCAGAAAAAAAGAAGAAATGTCCTGGGATAATGTTAACCAAAATGGTACTAAAGAGAAATAGGACTTTGAGATAGATATCTCCAGGGAACGGGCTAGTTTAGGATGTATCATAATTTTGATCCTAAATTGTGCGGTTTTAGAACTAACTTTCTCCAGATAGAAAAAGAAAATTAACATCTATTAATAATTATTAACAATTAAAGAAGGTAAATCACGTCTCTTTAGGAAAAGAACATATTCAAAAATTGATAAAAACAAACTAAAAATTAGGACTTTCAGACAAATTGGTTTTGGCAAAAAACGCATTTTTTACGAAACAGCTTCAAAATATATTTCAGGAAAAGTTTTTACACTCTTTTTCAGGCATAGATCATACATCAAAGTTGTACAAATGGATGCGGTTAAAAAAGAGCCAACAGAAAGCTGAGGAGGAGAAACACCTTGTTTTTTAATTCTGGAGTATTCTATAAGTACATCGGATAAATAATATGGATATCTTCCTATTTGATTTAATTCCTTTAGAATGTGTTGAGCCATACATAACTCAAACCCGTTATAATCTGGTTGTAATTCATTGATTTTTTTGCTGTGCTGGTCAATTACAATCACACTGCCTCCCCAGCCCAAGTTGAGCGGATGCAATACCGGGATGTTTGCAAATATTTTCAAATCCGAGCCGCAAAGCGCATTCAGCGATAACACTTCCTAAACCGCATCCTCCAATCAGTATATGGAAGTTTTTTATTCTCTCTTGGTTTTCACCATTGATATAAAGATAATTTCTACGATACATATTCGGTGATTTTATTCGTATGAAAGAATTTATTGAATAATTCCATTTTTGACATTTCACTGCCGCAATAATTTCACCCGTTCGATCGTAGATGCCATAAAATCTGGAATCGGGCAATGCCGTAACATCTTCTTGGTAAATCCTTTCAAACTCTTCATGAGAGAAAGAGAGTTGATTAAGGTGATGCTTGTAATTAACATCAATAACCAGACGGCTCAATTTTTTAAGTTCGGTTTTGCCTATTATTCTCCAAATAGAAAAAGCATCGTAATCCATTATTAAATTTTTCATACGTTTATTGTTTTTAGATTTTAAATGGTAACACATAGAGCTCGCTCCTAATCATTCAATCTCATTTGTTCGAAGATTTTTGTCAAGCTTGTTTCATATTTCAATATTTATTGTTAATATTCACCAAGTTATTTAGACTTTTTTGGGGATGAAATAGGGAAAAGGGATAATGTTGAATATCAAACGTTAAGCTTATGAACCATAAAATCTCTGATTTTTTTGAACCGATCAAGGCAACCCAGTACATAGGAAGCGATAACTATGCTCATGTTGAAAGATACCTAAATGCGCTTAAAGCCATTTCGAAATTATGTGATCTGAGTTATTATATCATTGATTACTACCGGAAAAATTTCTTTTACGTTTCTTCAAATCCGCTGTTTTTATGCGGGTATTCTCAGGAAGAGGTTTTAAAACTAGGGTACGATTTTTACGGAGAATGTGTCCCTTATGAAGATTTGTTACTCTTGTTTGAGTTGAATGAAGCGGGGTTCAATTTCTTTTATGAGTTGCCGGTTGAAAGACGCGAATCTGCTACAATCTCTTATGATTTTAGATTAAAACATAAATCAAATAATAGTTTGGTAATGATCAACCATAAGCTAGCCCCATTACTTTTAACTGAAGATGGGAATATATGGATGGCCATCTGTTTGGTGACGCTTTCTTCGAGGAAGAGTTCGGGAGATGTCCATATAATTATGCAAGACAACCATACACGTCATAATTTTAGTAGGGAGGAGAAATTATTTAAGAGAACTGAGGTTAAAAAGCTTTCAAAAAAGGAGTCTGAGGTTTTGAAATATATTGCCACCGGGTACTGTATGGATAGGGTAGCATCAATAATGAATATCTCGGTTTCAACGATCAAAAATCATAAAACGAGCATCTTAAAAAAAATGCAGGTGGAGAATATAACAGAAGCTGTTTTTAATGCAAGTAAACAGGGTGTCCTTTAAGTTTTTGCGGTATTAATAATTGGGTTGGTGAGTTTTTGTGCAATAAATAACTTGCTACACCATTCGCACCTCTTTTGAATTCCAGTATCACTGTTCATAAACTCTCCCAATTTTGTTTCATGGTGTTTCACCATGTTTCATAGTGTTCCAATCATGTACTATCTATGACTAAATAATTGCAAATTTAAGATTTTTTTGAAACGCGATACAAATACGGTACAAAATATGTATTAGAATGATTTAATATCAATGATTAACGAGTAAAATTATAAAACAAAAGTCGCTATTTTATAGCGACTTAGTGATAAATAGTGTTATTTGTAAATCATTGAATATCAGCGTGTTATTTGCCGATGCAAAAATGCTTAAAAATATTTCCAAGTACCTCATCTGTAGTTATTTGTCCTGTAATGGCGCCGAGATAATACAGGCATTCGCGGATATCCTGCGAAAGAAATTCACCTGAGATATTGGATTGGAGTCCGGTGATGACCCTCTCGATGGCTTCGAGCGCTTTGGTGAGCGCTTCGTAATGGCGCAGGTTGGTGACGATGACATCTTCCGGATTGACTTTTTCGATCGAAAGGAGAGCCTGCATTTGTTGAATTAATCCGGTCAGGTTGGCTTTGGATTTGGCCGAAATAAATACCAGCGATTCGTTCTTTTTTAAAGGGATAGCTGCCAGGTTTTTCCGAACTTCCTCTGAAACCAGGTCCGATTTGTTGGCAACCAGGATCAACTGCTGATCAGTGATCTTCTTTCTGATCTTTTCGATCCTGGTAAGCAGGGTCTCTGTGGTTGAAGTGAGATCCAGGACTAACAGTACGATGGAGGCCTGCTCTAATTTCCGGTAGGAGCGCTCGATGCCCAGATTCTCGATGGTGTCGGTGGTATGGCGCAGACCAGCTGTGTCGAAGAAGCGAAAAAGCACCCCGTTCAGGTTGACCACATCCTCGATAACGTCGCGGGTGGTGCCGTGAATATCCGAAACAATGGCCTTCTCTTCATTCAACAAAGCGTTCAACAAGGTCGATTTCCCAACATTGGTCTCCCCCACTATTGCAACCGGGATCCCGTTTTTGAGGGCATTGCCCAATTTGAACGATTCGGTCAGCTTCCTGATGAGGGTTTCAATTTTTCGGGAGAGTTCAATCAACAAGGTGCGGTCGGCAAATTCGACATCTTCTTCGCTGAAATCAAGTTCCAGCTCTACCAGGGAAGTGAAATGAAGCAACTGGTCCCTCAGCAGACTGATTTCAGCAGAGAAGCCGCCACGCATCTGGTTCAACGCCACCCGATGGGCGGCGGAATTGCCGGAAGCGATCAGGTCCGCAACCGCCTCGGCCTGGGAAAGGTCTATCTTGCCATTGAGGAAAGCCCGCTGTGTAAATTCGCCCGGCTGCGCCAGCTCTGCACCCTCGTCGAGCAACAACTGAAGGATCTGCTGTTGTACAAAGAGCGACCCATGGCACGATATCTCAACCACATCTTCTCCGGTATAGGAGTGAGGTGCACGAAAAAGTCCGACAACCACCTCATCCAACAACTCTTTTCCTTTGTAAACGGAGCCAAAATGGAGGGTATTGGCCGCCTGGTCGATCAGCTTCTTTCCTTTGCCAGGAGCCTGAAATATCCTGTCGGTTAAAGGGATCGCCCCGTGGCCTGAAAGACGGATCACGGCGATTCCCCCCGTTCCGGCCGGCGTGGAGATGGCAGCTATCGTGGAAGAAACTAACATACAACCAATTTTTGTACAAATATAACAGATTCAATAAACAAGAGAGGTCCCGAAGGACCTCTCTTGTTTATTGAATCTCTATTGCCCTTGCGGGTTTCGGTTTTAATTCCTCCCGTTTGGGAAGTGTCAGCATCAAAATTCCATCTTTGTAGGAAGCTTGAATCTGGTCCCCATTAATCGTTTCGACCGGAACGTTGAACTGTCTGGTGAAGGAACGGTAGTTAAACTCCTTGCGGGAATAACGCTCATTCGTTTCGTTGCTTTCCTTTTCTGATTCGGCAGAAACGGTTAAACGATTCTGGTTGAGTTCAACCTTAAAATCGTCTTTCTTCATTCCCGGCGCAGCTACTTCAATCTGAATGCGGTTTTCATCCTCCAGGATGTTTACGGCCGGTAAAGTAGAGTCTTCGGCTGAGAATCCGGTATTATTCCAATCCAGCAATTCCCTGTTAAACAACTGATTTAATAAAGACGGATAGAATCTGTCTGCAGTTCTGATAAGTGTCATTGTAAATTCCTCCTATTTTTAAGTTTGACATTTAAATGGATGTACCGTTCGTTTGCGGTACATCCTCAAATATTCAATCCTTGTGCCAGAATTAGCGAGAAAAATGCAATCTTCTTATTATCAAACCGATGATACCGTCATCGATTTTTGAAAAGACAAAATGGCAATGCTTGGTAGGAAAAATCCTGACAAAAAGACATAAATATCTCATATTCATGTAAATATGGCAGTGTTTTTAAGCATATTCGGTGGCTTATCTTCGATCTTCCCACCGAAAAAAAAGGATGAGGAATCGTGAGGAAAAATTCCAAAAAAGAGTTATTTTTGGGGTATTATCCGACCAAAAGGTACCCAAACAAAATAGAAAATATTATGCTTCCAAAATTTTTACTGGCCGACAATTCACAAGTGCTTCCCGACACTATCTTTATTATCCACACCGAATCGCCCCGATTTATTGTGGGGTGTGATCTGGATGGGTTTAACGTGGATCAGGAGATTCATTGGATAGACGAAGAGCCCGAAAGTGAAGAACTAAAAGCCGAATTGCTTGAACAAGCCGAAGAATTTATGGAACTCGAGCTGGAATATGAAGAAGAGTTAGACAAACTGGATGAAGATCCGGAGAATTAACTACATAAATTATGGAAATCATTCAACCCGAAACCCCGAAAAGATTGAAGCGTTCGATCGTCGACAAGATGTTGGCAGGCGTATGTGGCGGCCTCGCAAAGTATTTTGAAATAGATCCCACCCTGGTCAGGCTGGCTTTTGCTTTTGCTGCCATCTTTGCTGGAACAGGTATTTTGATTTACCTCGTTATGTGGGTCATCGTTCCAAAAGAAAATCTCTAATTTATTCTTCAACTGTTTTATCCTATCAACTGTTCAATCTTTCTTAGGGTGTTTCATTACCATGAAGGTTGAAGTGCCATTTTATTTATCGATATTTTCTAATAAAAAATTTATGCAAAGAAGAAATTTTATACAGAAATCCGCAGTTGCTGTTGCTTTTACCGGAATCGGAACCTCTGTTTTCGGTTTATCAGCGCCTCAGGACGTGAAACCTTCCAACCGCGCCTTTTTTAAATTGAGGTATGCACCCAGCTTTGGCGCCTTCAACGAATTAGCCGGAAAAGATCCCATCGATCAGATCAAATTTTGTAACGATCAGGGATTCAGGGCCATGTTCGACAACGGGTTCACGGGAAGGCCCATCGAAGATCAGAATAAAATCGCTGCTGAAATGGCCAGGCTAAATATGAAAATGGGACCGTTTGTTTTGTACGCGGATTTCAGCAAAGAATCGATGGTACTGAAAGACAAAGATATCCGTCAGATGTTGGTCGACAAAGTGAAAGCAGGGGTCGAAGTTTGCCAAAGAACGGGTTTGAAATGGGCGTTGATGGTACCAGGACGTTACAATGAACACATGGATATGGGTTACCAGACTGCCAACGTGATAGATATCATGCGTGAACTGAGCGATATCGCGTTGCAGGGTGGCATGACCATTGTCCTCGAGCCACTTAACAAGCGCGACCATCCCGGACTCTTTCTGAGAGGAATGCCACAGGCTTATGCCATTTGCCGGGGGGTTAACAGTCCGGCCTGCAAGATTGTGGATGACCTGTACCACCAACAGATTACAGAGGGGAACCTGATCCCGAACATCGAATCAAGTTGGAGTGAGATTGCAGCTTTTCACTTAGGCGACAATCCCGGCAGGAAGGAACCGGGCACAGGGGAGATCAATTTTGTCAACGTTTTCAAATATATACAAAGCAAAGGGTACGATGACACGCTTTGCATGGAACATGGA
>JAMDDG010000107.1 GCA_023488865.1 Bacteroidota bacterium
TGCCTTGCGTATTCCTTCGATGGTTAAATTCTGATCCGAAAAATCAACCCCCACGAAACCATTAATCTGCAAATCAACCAACCCTGGGGAAACATATACTTCCGGGGCCTCCGTGCTCTGTGAATGAAGATCGATTTTCACGATTTTCCCATCAATAATTCCGATTGAAACCTGTTCCCCATCCAGGTAAAATTTTCCTTTTACTGTTAATGTGTCTTTTTGTGCACCCATAGCATAAACTCCCAAAAGGGTTAACATTAAAAATATAATAATCAAGTTTTTCATTCGCATGTTGTTTTATAATTTAAACCTGCTTATTCCTCCAAAACAATTATTTTGTACACTTTCAGGTTTGGTATCCTTAATTCAGTAATACCCCTTTTTTCAATGATTGGAATGATTGATTTGCCGTCTTCGTCGGGCGAAACAGACCAGGCTGATTTAATTACACCATTATACTCAAGAGTGATCCCACCCACATTTTCATCTGTTTTGTAATTGAACAGGTGGATGACTTCCCGGTTTTTTTGCGTGTCATGCGATACGCCAACCCACTCAGGTGCTTTCACTTCCAGCGGGAGCCTTTGCCCGGAAACCCAGTAGACTGCCGATGCCAATTCATTGGCATTTAAGGGCATTTGCCAGGCGGTTTCATACCCCAGTTTGACTTCACCTTTCGGTTGGATTAATTTAGGGATATAATACACTTTGCCTTTCCCGTAACTAAATGTGTAGGAGTTTTTAGTGGTATCGGCAAGCAGGCCTTTGTTTTCTTCTGCAAGCATTACTTCGGTAAGGCTTTGCTTCCGAAGCCTCCGCCATCTGTCATATTTTCCGGTATTTTCGGTTACCACTATACCGCCACCGTTGGCCGCAAATGTTTTTATTGCGTCAATAGTACTGTCTGCCAGGCTTTCCTGATTGGCAAGCACGATTACGGAATAGTCTGATAGCCGCCCGATTTGTTGGTCAAAAATAATATCGAAAGGGATTTGTCGTTGCTGCAATGCCTGTTCGGCCATGTTAACAGCAACCTGTGTTTCCAGCGTATTGTATGCCATCGATGGATAGCTCCGGAGTATAGCCACCTTTTCCGCACCTTTTGCATGGATGTATAATTCTTTATTTGCAAGCCAGAAATCAAGGTATTTTTTCTGTATTCCTGAAGGAACAGATTCTCCGAGATATCCTATTGTCCTGTTTAAAGCAAGGTCTTCCGCAAAATCAGTGGGTTTATTGTTGTACGTCAAAATAAAGTTATTGGTCGTGCGGCCAAGTTTATAGTGGCGGAATTTCCCAATAGCAACCCCGTTTTCCCACCTCGGGTTATTATTGTCTTCAGTCCAGATAGCATTGGTATATTGCATTAAATCAGGATGGTTAATTCCGGCTTCCCAAGCCCTGTCACTACCGAGTATTCCATGAGGATTTGCCTCAATTACCACCTCTTTGTTCAGTTTCCTGATAAACATTGCACATTCGGCCAGCCGCGAGGTGAAAGTCCAGCAACGGAAATCGACCCATTCCTGAATGACAGGATCATTGATATGAACCATCTTGTCAGCAGGGTTTGAGCTATTCCATGCAGGAGGCAACAGGTATGTTACATCGTCAAAACCAAACCGTTCAATACGTTGTTCCGGCGTATATTTGTCAGCGATGTATTTACGAAATGCTGTGATTGTTGCAGGATTAAAATCAACTTCAGGTGCAGGGTTAAAATCGAAATTGTCGAAATGTACAAAATCAGTCTTTACTGTTTCAACCACATAGCGCAAAATTTTTTCTTTAAAATAATTCATGTATGCATCGTTGTTGAAACATGGCCGGTAACGGAAAGATTGCTGATACCCGTAAGTAAGCATGATGGGATTCCCGTTAATATCAACCTGATACCATAAATCTTTCTTTGCTTCCGGAACTTCAGAAAAAAATGTTTCATAAGCTAAAGTATTCCACTGCACGTAAGTATCAACTTTCATCCCATATTTATGGGCAATTGATGCAGCTTTTGCAACCTTATCCATATTGTCCTTTTCTGCCTTAAATCCAAATCCTTTATAGCAGCTCACGTGATAAACAGAGACTCCTGATCCTGAAAGGGCTTTAATGTATTCCTCGGACAATTGGTAGTCGTATGAATCTTTTTGCCAGAGGTTAAATTTTTCGCTGTTCCGGCGTACCTGAAAAATCCAGGGTTCATGGGTGGCACCGGCATCGGCAAAACCATTTCTGATCCATTTGGGCGTGTACCTGGCCAGGCCCTCATCCTGACTTTGGGCGAATGACGTGAAAGTGCCGGTAAATACCTGCAACAAAATAAATATGGCAAGTTTATGCTGAATTTTACTGAAAATCTTATTGTACGTAGTCCGTTTTTCCATCTTTTAAGTTTTTGTGGGAGATTTTAAGGATTCAAATTAATTATTTTAAAATATGTCTCTCTTTCCACTGATCTTCAAACTAATAACAAAGTAAAATCAAAATTATTTTACCCCCATCTTTTCATATTCAGCCTTTATCTTAAGTATATCCATATCCTTTGAACTTCCGTTATGGACAATAACACGATAATGCAATACGGTTGATTTGTCCACAGATAATTCCGTCCTTATTTTCCCTGGAAAAACAATATTTTGCATACTGGATTTGTTCCTTAAAATCCAGGATCCCGGATAATTTGGGGTAGATGGATGACATAACACGGTGAGGCCATTTAATTCACCCTGTTTTCCAAAAGGGGCAGAGAAATCCATCCAGGGACCAGCCTTAATTTGAAGCGTTTGCGGCACAACCTGTCCCCTTTCTGAAGTAAAGCACAAGTTATCAGGAAGTTTAATCCGGGCACAGAACCCGCCATAACCTTTTTCGTCATTTGCCCCACCAATACTTACTCCCGGAACCAATGCCCTTAAGTCAATTTCAAAATCAATGGCCCGGATTCCTGACTTTAGCTGGTGAACAATGATAGTTGTATGCTCACGAACAAATGGTTGATCATGCTGAAACAGTGAAGATTTCCATAAAACGCTCAAACTTAGTTGCGCGGAGCTTTTATTTACTTTCGTCTTCAAATCCACCACATCCTGCGAAATGTTATCCATTATCCATCCATCTCCTACACTTTCATTATTTATGTATAGCTGATGCCACGCCCAGAATATTCCCCGGTGGTAGGGATGGTCAGAAGGAAACTCTTCTGTAAGTGTATCGCCTTCAAGGGAAAATAGCGGATGCAGATAATTATTAAAGTAATTTACCCCGTCCGGAGTTTTAGGTTCTTTCTGATAGAAAAATACAGGTTGCTTATTTTCATAAAGGGCAACACCTTGCGGGGTTTTCTCAAAAACAAACCTTGCATTAATCGTTGCACTGCACCCAACAAGAACGATCAGGATAAGGAACAAAATAAATGTCTTGAATTTTAAATTCATAAAAGGTGTATAAGACTATTAGATTTTTATGAAAAGCCGGTTTTTATACAGCCAATAACAGATATACCACATCGATGCCCATGCAGCTATGCTTGTCATTATATTTACAGTCAGGTCCCCTCCCCAAAAAAACAATGCTTTGGTAAAGGGAACGAAGATTTCACTTATCAGACTGGCACCTCCAATTTCAAAAAAAAGATAAATAAATATGCTGTTCATCCCAACAATAATAAAAGGTTTCGAACCTTTGGCAAATAACTTTTTCACATCAATCAACCAATAGAAAAAGCAGAGGGCCAGTATAGCCCATCCTCCACTGGCAAATACAAAAGAGGATGTAGCAATCTTCTTTATTATTGGGGTGACATTCAAAAAATCGAGCGAGTAACCGATGAGTAACCCTGCCAGGCCTGCCATCAACATGATCTGGATTTTTTTTCTTACAGGTCGTGCGCTCATCAGGAGTTGGCCGCAGAGCACTCCCCAAACGGTATGGGCAATGGTAGGGATGGCGTTTAGCGTTGCCCAGATACTTGCTTTATCAACGCCCTCAATTTTATTATTTACCCATGCCCCAAGATTTTCATAAGCCACCCAGGGATGATTAAAACCTTCAATGGGGAAAAACCGGTAGGCCAGATCAGTCAACAGAAGAACTACCAAGGTGAAAATCAATTGAAAAGAGAAACTTTTTTTCATTATCAGGAAAGCTACCAGGTAAGTAACCGATAATTGTGCCAACACATCCTGAAGCCTGAAAACTATTTTACCCGGTTCGATACAATATACAGCCCATCCAAAAAACAACAGAAGAAATGAACGTTTAAACGCATGGTGCATAATGGTTTTATCAGAATCTCCTTTTTTTGTTCTGTTTGCAACTGCAAATGGTAAAGCCACGCCTACAATAAACATAAAAAACGGTTGTATCAGGTCCCAAAAGTGCAACCCATTCCATTCATGATGTTCGAGTTGCTCACCAATAAATTGGATGATGCTACTGTTTTCAATTGATCTGATGTGACTGTAAAGACGGGTACTTTCGCCAATCAGGAGAAACATTGTAAATCCACGGAAGAAATCAACCGATGTAATCCTTTCTGCCATTACAGAATCAGGGTTCTTTGCCATTTTATCCATACTTAGTCAGTTAAAATTGAAGTACTTTTATTTATACCTATTTTGGTGATAAAATTCAACACCAATAAAAGCGCAGGTATTACGATCCCATTGTTTGTATATTGGCCTTTTCTTTATTTAGCTTGAATTGGTTCATTGTAAATCTTTTTTTTGGTTAATATTTTCCATTCCTGACTTCGAAATGGGTTTGTTTATTTAATAATCTGTTTTCGTGGCTGATCCAGTTTGCAATCCATTGGATTATCTGCTCAGGAGTAACCTTAGGCTTGCCAAATAAACCATGGGAAAATCCGGCGTTGCTCAAAAGAGCTGTTGGCGCTTCCGCTCCAAAAAATTTGGGCGTTTTACCGAAAATTTCACCAAATTCAAGGGCCACTTTTCTGACCGATAGCGTTTCAGGGCCAGTGAGGTTAATTACCTGAGCCGGAGAACTGGAATACGACAAGGCTTGCAACGACATGGCATTCATGTCGCCCTGCCAGATGATATTGAAATAACCCATCGACAAATCAACCACTTCATTATTTTTAACTTTCGTAGCCACATCAACCAGGACTCCGTAACGCATCTCTACTGAATAATTGAGGCGTATTAAGGAAACCGGCGTGCCGTATTTTATGCTTCCGTATTCAAACATCCGCTCGCGCCCCAAACAAGATTGGGCATACTCGCCAATGGCATCAGGCCGGTCTGTTTCGACAGAACCGCCAGATTCAACCGGAACCAGCGGGTAAACACATCCTGTTGAAAAGGCAACAATCCTGGAATCTTTGTAGTGTGCTGCAACCATGGCTGGCACGTAAGTATTCATAGCCCATGTCAGGGAAAGGTTTCCTTCCGCCCCAAATTTCATTCCGGCCAAAAAGATCACATTTTTCACTTTGGGCAAACTATTGACGAATTCCGGCTCAAGCAAATCTCCCCTAATTGTTTCAATGCCAAAGCCCTCAATCTGTTTTTGCTCCTGTTCATTGCTAAAACGGGAAACGCCAATTATATGTTTTGATACACCTGCTTCGTCGCATGCCCTTTTGGCCATCCGGGCAATTGAAGGACCGATCTTTCCGGCAATGCCCAGAAAAATAATATCACCATCAAGTGTTTTAAATAAATCAACCACTTCTGCTGTTGGCCTGGAAAGAAGTTCTTCCAATTGTAGCTCGTTCTCTATTGTCTTGGGAAATTTTATCATAAATATATTCCTCCGTATTTTAAAATGATATTTCTATAAATCGTAACTG
This sequence comes from Bacteroidota bacterium, assembly GCA_023488865.1. GTDB lineage: Bacteria > Bacteroidota > Bacteroidia > Bacteroidales > Prolixibacteraceae > CAINVV01. The sequence continues at coordinate 5,816 of JAMDDG010000107.1, forward strand.
CTTCTTCTATTTTACTGATATAGCAAAACTCATCAGTCTGGTGTGCCATTTCGGGCTGTCCGGGTCCCAGTATAATGGTTGGAATTCCGTTGTATAATTGCTGAAGGACAGCTCCGTCAGTCATATATGGCAGAGATTTCTGGATGGTTGTTTTTTCAGTATCAATACCACAAACAGTATATACAAGCTGAACAAAAGGTGATGTTTCTGAAGAACTGACTGCCGGAAGGTCAACCAGTTTCTCGATTGATACTTCATTCCCGAGTTCCAGGGTTAGCCGCCCCAGTATTTCTGAATGTTTGAGCTTGTCCGTTGATCGTACATCAATTGTAAACTCGGCATGGTCGGGAACCGAATTCAGGTTTTTCCCACCATTGACCAGGCCCACATTGATGGTCGGGAAACCATGCAATTCGTCGCGATCTGCCCGAAATTTAAAATTTTCTATTTTGGTAATTGCCCTGGCAGCTTTATAAATCGCATTATTGCCAAGTTCTGGCATGGAAGAGTGGGACGTTTTACCTGATGCAGAAACTTTCAGGTACAAGGCTCCTTTATGCCCAATGGCAGGTACATTTGAGGTAGGTTCGCCCACAATGATTGCACCGGCCTTGCCCAGATCGTACCCGCTTTCAGCTAAATGTTTCGCCCCAATACATCCGGGTTCCTCGCCCGCAGTAAAGATGAGCCGGACTCCGCCCAAAGGAACAGACTCTTTAAATACCTGAAGCGATGCAACTATCATTGCAGCAAGTCCGCCTTTCATATCACTTGAACCACGCCCGTATATTTTACCATCCTTTATCGTTCCTGACAATGGGTCTTCTTTCCAATGTTTTTCACCAAAAGGAACCGTATCAAAATGACCAGTTAAAACAATTGGAGGGCTAAGACTGGTTAGGCCCTTTTCTGCAATCAACGTTAGCCTGTTCTTTGCCAATTGGTGATAATTAACAGCAAAACCATTCTCTGACAATAATTTACCAACAAATATTGCTATCTCCTGCTCATTTCCTTCCGGATTAATGGTGTTAAACGAAATGAGTTTTCTTGTCAGAGAAATTACGTCTTCAAAAATCATGGTTGTGATATTTCTTTAAATTCGGATGTTTTAGGCAAAAATGAGACGATAATTGCACCTGTCAGGGCTAACCCTATCAGTAGTGTGAACCCAACAGCATAGCTTTTTGCTGCATCGTTGTATAAAACTCCCACCAACATCGGAAAAACTGACTCTGCCACACCATCGGCAACCAGGATAATCCCCATCGTCCGTCCCAACGCCCTGACACCAAACAGATCGGCTGCCATTAAAGGGATGATCATGTAATTACCACCCAGGCCAATACCAAAAAGGACAGAAAAAAGATAGATGCGACCCGGAAAATCCGGGACCATTAAAAGAGGGATTGAAACCGCTACCATCAAATAAATCAAAATCATGACATATTTGCGGTGGATGATATCAGCCAGCCAACCCATCAATACCCTGCCTCCAAGGCTAAACACCAGCACCAGCGACATAATATGGGCCGCTTCCGTTTGAGTAAAATGCAGATCATTCAAATAGTATTTGATATGCTGGCTTATTCCGCCAACAGCCCCCATACAGCTCATACTGCCAATAGCCAGAAGATAAAAATACGGATTTCCAAGTATATTTCTGATCGGCACCATGGGCTCACTCTGTCCTTTACTTTCAGATTTAATCCGTGGTTCTTTTATAAACCAGGCCATTGGCACAGCAATAAGTACGATAAGAACGCCCAATGCACCTAATGCCAGGTGCCATCCAAATTCTTTTTCCAATCCGGCAGCAACCAATGGGACAATTGCACCGCCCACCCCGATACCTAAATAAGCAATGCCCATGGCTTTCCCCCTGTTTTTATCGAACCACCTGGAAACCAATACCTGGCAAGGTACCGGGCCTCCAAATACATAACCCAGGGCATTAAAAACCCAGAATAAATAAAACATAGGCAATGAACCGGAAAAGCCTAACCCAACAAGCGAAATCCCCATCATTAAAGCCCCTGAAATCATCAGCCGACGTGGCCCGTAACGGTCAATCATCCATCCTGCAATAAATCCGAACAAAGGGCCAACGATTAATTTTCCAACTGCGTTTCCGGATGTAACTACTGCCCGCGACCAGCCATATTCTTTGGTCATGAAATCGTAAAAGAAGGGCAATCCATAGTAAGCTATCCCGACCAGGGCAAAAAGTGATAAAAATGCCGTTGCAACAATATAGGTTTGAGAACTTCGACCGGAAGATGACATTTTTGTTGAGGTTATTTTATTTACATTATTTACAGCCATAGTGATATTAAGAAAAGAAATTTCTATAAACATCAGGTATCAGTGCGATGCTACAAAGAAGTCTTGGCATATTTAATGTTTATAATAATTATTTGATTGATCAAACGATTTTGCGTTGTACCGAATCCCATTCGACCCGTCTTTT
>JAMDDG010000117.1 GCA_023488865.1 Bacteroidota bacterium
AAGGGATTCTTAACCGCAGGTATCGAAGAGAATTGGGCCTTGATGGTTTTTTCAACGGTATCTACGTTGATGTCTCCTACAATAGCAATGGCCTGAAGATCGGTACGGTACCAGTCGTGGTAAAATTGACGTAAAGTATCATACTTAAAATGTTTGATGATCGCTGAATCACCAATCACATCGCGTACTGCATATTTAGAACCTTTAAAGAGAACAGGAAAATAAGCCCGCTGCATCCTGAAACCAGCTGTGCGGCGCGTTCTCCACTCTTCCGTGATCACACCACGTTCAAGGTCAATCTCTTTATCGGTCAACAAAAGGTAGTGCGACCAATCGTGCAAAATCAGCAAACAGGTGTCTACCAGTCCGGGGGAAGTGACCGGTACATCGCTCAGGTTATAGACCGTTTCACTAAAAGAGGTGTAGGCATTGATGTTACGCCCAAAAGCTACCCCATGCTTTTCCAGGGTACTGATAATCCCTTTGTCCGGAAAATTTTTTGTTCCGTTAAAAGCCATGTGCTCCAGAAAGTGGGCCAGCCCGTTCTGGTTATCCTCCTCGAGTAAGGCACCTACATTCTGAATAATGTAAAAGCTCGCCCGCTCTTTAGGCTCCTCGTTGTGCTTGATGTAATAAGTCATTCCGTTCGGCAATTTTCCGATGCGAATGGTGGGATCGGTTGCCAATGGCTGTGCACCCGAACCAAGAGCTAAAACAGTGAAAAACAAGGTACCAAAGAATGCAACTCCAAAGAATCTCTTCATTTTCATTGTGAAATTAATTTAGGTTTAAAATTCCTGAAAAGAGAATGTTACCAGAAAGCGAATGGTTAGGCGTTTTTAATAAAACCCACTTACCAGGAAAGTTCAATATCAAAGTTACAATTATTATCGTTAAATATCGAATCCTAATAATCTGATTAGTAGGAAAAATTAAAATAAATTACAGCTACAAGTTCTCACAGCAGCCGAAGTCAAGGTGATTTTTCTCCCCAAAGCCTAAATAATGTCCTGAAAATCAGTGTGTAACACCAAATAAAAAATTTCATTGCTCTTCTAAATGTTTTACTACATTTTCAAAGATCTCAACTCCGGACCAATAATATCTCTTCAAAAGCCTCCCGATACAATCTGTTGCTACAGATTATCTCTTCATGTGTTCCGGAAGCTGCTACTTGTTTGTCCTCAATGACATATATAAAATCGGTCTGACGTGCCAATTGAACCCTGTGTGTTATAAAAATGATCATCATCTCCTTCTTTTTCTGCTGCAAGAGTTTTAATACGAACTGTTCCGAACGGCGGTCCATTGCAGCAGTTGCCTCATCCAGCAACAAAACCTGTGGCTTCTGGTAAAGGGCGCGTGCAAGGGCGATCAGTTGTTGCTGTCCGCCAGAGAGGTTGGCACTGTTCTCGTGGATAATGGTGGCATACCCCTGCTGAAACTCCCTGATAAAGGGATCGAGGCCCGTTTCGATGCAAAAATTGACCACTTGCTGCACATCGGGTTTCTCCTCCAGGCAGATATTTTCCAGGATGGTACCGTTGAAGAGCTTCACCTGCTGCGAGACCACTGCGATGTGATCACGCCATTCGGGTACAGGCATAGAGGACCAATCCGAACCATTGATACAGATCCCGCCCGACTCGAAGGGATAAAACCTTTGGAGAACGGCCATCAGGGTACTCTTTCCGCATCCGATCTCGCCAAAGATGGTGACAGCTTTCCCCTTTTCAAATTTCATGCTGATCCCCTTCAATAAAAGACCCTTACCAGGAAACCTGAAATTCAACTCTTTTAATTCAAGGGTGCGAATATCCACAAACTCCTGTGGAACATGTACATCTACCACGTACTCCGGCTCGGCGGCAGAGAATTCGTACATGCGCTCAAAGGCTATTTTGGCTTCCTGAAACTGGATGTTGGCCATGGCGGTGTTAATCACAGAGGTGACCAGGCTACCGGCTATGGAGACAATGGCCATCATCTGACCCAAAAGCAGTTGTTGTCCCAGAACCAGAAAGGAGCTCCAGGCAATCACACCTGAAAGAAGTACCACGCTTCCGGCCTGCGCCCACAAATTGATTTTGTTACCAAGAAGGCCAAGTTCGAAGGACTTCTCCTGGAAGAAATTGTAGACAACCTGTACCGATTTAGCCAGCAGGGACTCCTTGTTCCCGGATTTGATGACCCTGATGCCCTGAATGGTATCGATGTATTTGCTCTCTGTCAGGGCATAGGTTTGCATCACCTCCCGCTGCTTGTTGATGACCCTTTTGTTGTATCTCCAGGCCAGCAACCCAAAAACAGGAATTGCCAACAGGGTAATCATTCCTGTGGACAGGGAGAGCATAAAAATATAGGCCAGGGAGGAAATTACCACCAATACATCGATCAGGATATTGCTGCTCAGGCTGATCACCACCCGTTGTATCCGTTGGGAGTCGTTCAGACGGCCAATCATATCGCCGGTTGAGGTGCTGTCAAAAAAACTCTCCGGCAGAAGCAGCAATTTTCCAAAGAATGAAGATACCACCCTGATGTTCATATCTTTACTTTGTCTGATTAGCATGATGCCCCTGATATACCCGATGAAAGCCCTGGCCAATAAAATAGCGACAAAGATCCCCAGGCTTTTAAACAATAGTTCCCGGTCTCCGGAAGGAAGTATTTTATCAATTAATTTCTGGGTGTAGATGGCCACTGCCAGTCCGAGGACCGACAATACGACCCCCATCAAAGCCGCCACCGAAAGCACCGGAACATCCTCTTTGATTAACCCCCTGATCCAGTTCCACTGGTTTTTCGACTCTGTCTTTTTTCTTTTGAAGTCTTTGCCGGGTTTGAGCAAAAGCATGGCTTTCGATTCCCAGACGGCTTCAAGCTCTGTTTCCGTGTATTCCATAATTCCCGAGCCAGGATCGCCGATGGTAAAACTGCCCGCTTCGTATCCGTAACATACTACATAATGCTCCAATTTCCCCTCCTTCAGAATATGAAGAATTACAGGCACCTCCATCTTCTTCAGGTTTTCTGCATCGGCTTCGTACCCCTTCACTTCGAACCCCAGCTTTTGGGCCGATTGGTAGAGCCCCAGCAAGCTGGTGCCCTGCAGAGTGGTGCCACTGGTCTCCCTGAGCTTCTCCTGGGTGATCTCCCCGCCATGGTACTTGACTATGGAGGTAAGGCAGGCCAACCCACAATAAGACTGACTGTATTGTTTGGTGAATGTCTTTTTGATCAGTTTATGTACTTTCATAGGTTTTCATTGCCATCAATAATCTTAAGTACTGTCTCCATCTCCACCTCCCCGATAAATTGTTTCAGCAACCGCTTGTCTGTACCATATATGAAAACAGAAGGGAAAACCGATGTACCAAAATATTTTTTAAACTGGAAGTTGCGATCGTACAGGATGACAAGGTTATCGACCTGCCAAAGCTTGAACTTATCGACAAAAGCTGCAATCCTTTTGGTAGAATCATCTGGAGTGATCAGGATCATATTGGCCTTTGCGAAACGGTCGGGCTGTCTCCCGATCTCAGTTGCTTCGTACTGGCAATGCTCACACTCGGGGTGAAAATAGATAATTACCGTAGGTTGATGAGGATTAAACCCATCCAGACAGGTTTGCCCCCCGTGCAGCGATTCAAAACAGCAATGCTGCAAGGTTTGAATTTTTTCTGCCGCCTCCTTCTTCGCCCTGTAGGTTTGAAAAGTGTGCGCGATAAGCCAGCCTGCCGTTAAAAGCAAAACAAAACCAACCAGATACTTAAACAATTTTCGCATCAGGTAAGGTTAACCGTTAAGAACATCACGAACAAAACCCAAAGCAAAAGACCTGTACCGTATGAGGACGCCACCCTTTTCAGGGAGTTTTCAAACGGCTTTTTGAGCAACCCCGACAGCAACCAGGCTAATACCAGCCAATACAACAGTTCAAAAACATTGATCAGCGAAAAGGGATAAAAAAACAGTTTATCAACGGAGTCGCGATGAAACAACTCCAGAAATGACAGCGGCTGAAACTGCAAATCATCCAGTTTGCTGACATCTTTGAAAAAGATCAGTATTATAAGTTTTGTGATTCCTGCCAATACAAAAACAAAATCTGCAAGAAGGGATACCTTAAATAGATTCTTGAACCGAACCTGGCTATTGGCCAAAAAGCATCCGATGTACAGGCAAACTGCAGTAAAACTTACCCTTATAATAACAACAATGGGGATAAATACATAACCAATCCATTGCCATTTTTGAAAATCACCAAACATTTTTTCTATCCTGTCAACTGCAAGTTGCTCACCAAATGATTGGTAATATAATCCTTCAGTTAAAAAAAGGTAATTTACAGAAAAGGTTAGTAAGATGTATAACCCGACTATTATGGAAAAGAAAATCGCAAAGTTGAATTCGAAAATATGTTTATCCATGTCAAAGGAATTGAACACTTATTAAATATCAATTACTAATACATAATACTTCGGTATTCTTTTATTAACCATTAATAATCAGTGAATTGCAAAATAGTTTTTATTTCTAATTATTTCCATATTTCTATGTATTTCAACCTATTACAATATTTTAAAGAATCATAAGTAAAAAATTTACCGAACTATTGAATAGAGATACAATATTTCAAAACACTAATTGAACCTCAAATTCCATATACATAATTTATTTAGGCTAAGTTCTAATATCAAAGTACTTATCCAATTCCTTTAAAGTATCTAAGTTTGCTTTAATATCATTAACAATTATTCCCTTGTTAATGATTAAAATCCGACTACAGATTTCTGAAATATGTTTCAAATCATGGCTTGAAATAAGTTGTGTAGTTTCAAACTTCTTCAAACTAATAAGCTTATTTCTTAACCACATTTGTGATGTCGGATCCAAATTTGCAAATGGCTCATCAAGAATTAGAATTTCTGGATTACCAATCAAAGAAGCAATTATGCCGATTTTGTTTTTATTCCCTCTTGATAAATCTCTAATTAACTTATTACTTCCAAGCAAATCTTCATCACAGAAATTTTTAAATTCAATTAGAAGTCTTGATAATTCATCCTTTGAAACATTATGCAAACTTGCAATAAAATTGAAGTATTCTTTGGAAGTTAAAAATCCGATTAAAAAATTTTCGTCAATATATGAACCAGTATAATTCTTCCAATTCTCAAAACTTGAAACATCTTGATCTTTTGAGTAAACAATACCTTCGTTAGCTTTAATTAAATCTAATACTAAATTTATCATTGTCGTTTTTCCAGCTCCATTGTTACCTACCAATCCAACAATTTCTCCTTTACCAATTTTCAAGTATCCTATATCAACTACCTTTACTTGATTATAGATTTTTATAAGATTTTCAATTTTAATCATAATCTCAATTTCTAAAATTTTCTGAAAGTATATATTTTCTTTTAACAAATAATTTGAATATTACACTCAATAACAATTTTCTATAACTAAAACCTAAAACACCTATAACACCAATGAAATAAATACTATATGATTGCAAATTAAAATAGTTAAAACCCAAATTAATTAATTTAGGCGATAATAAGGATATTACAACAATAAAAACTTGGTGAAAAGAAAATCCTTCATAATTAAAAAACGCACTTCTATTAAAATCTATTTTTCGTCCGTTTAACAATCCCAAAACTAAGATTATATAAGATGTGAATCCAATATTAAAAAAGAAAAGGCATGTATTGAATAATAAGATCTTTAATCCAAATATTGAGTAAACACAAGAACATATAAAACATATAAAATTTATAATAATAAAAAACCAATATTTAGCTGTGATGTAGTTTATAAGATTACTTTTGCTCAAAATAAAATTAAAATAACTACTTTCCCAAGAAAAGATAAATTGTCCATATTGTATCATAAATATCGAAGTTACAATTGTTCCAAAGTATATCAAAATATCATAATTTAATACACCGCTTGAGTAAAATTTAAATCCAAATAATAATAACAATAATGAAGTATACACAAATGTTTTAGGTCGTTTGTTTCTCCAGATTAATTTAAACTCAAGAAGGATAAAATTTGACGTTTGCCCATAAATATCAAAAAAGTCAAGTATTTTTGAATTATGCACATATGTATTTTTACCATTTGAAAAGTCGTCCAAATAAGCTCTACTTTTTAAAAATTTATATGTAATAAAATATGTGAAGGAAAAATAAGCAAAAGGTATTAAAATATAAACAGCATTTTTTTCTATTTTTAAAATAAGAAGATTCAAAAGAAAAGAGATAGAGAAAATATTCTCAAATTCAAGATACCAAATTAGCAGTAAACAAAAGATGAAAAAAATGGAGTATATTGGTACTAAATAAAAATATTTTTTTATTAAAAAATTAATAAAATTGTTAGCGAATATAAATAAGAATAAGGTTATAGCCAAAATTACAGCATAACTTAATGACTTACTAACAAAAACAACCTTTATGATAAATGGAAGGATTAGAAACAAGGGAATTAAATTATAAAAATTAAAAATTGATTTGAATAATAAAAAATTTATTATTGTTTTTCTTTTTATTGGTAAGTGCAAATAATAGAATATTGATGATACAGGATTTTTTTGCCAAAAGAATCGTAATAATAAATCGATAAAAACAAAATAGAAAAATAGAGTAATGAATTCTTCAATAGGTTCTTTAAATGGGAAAATATCTGAAATGATTTTATCAACAAAATATCCCAAAAAGAATATATTAAGCAATAGCCATAATCTTCCTATTAATAATAAAATATTTATAATTATGGCACTATTAGAAAAGCGTGACCTTAATATTTCTATTAATTGATGTTTCAGAAAAAGTTGAAACTGATGTCGTATCATAAATAATTTTGAAATATTGATTACAATAATGCCAAAGAATTAAATTATAACCTGTTGTTAATCTGTTAAATTTGATTGGGCTTATTTGATTTTTTTCTATAACAAAATTTAAAGGGGTAACTTATAACAATGGTTAAAAAGTTACCTCTTTAAATTTATTTATTAATGACTATTGTGCCAAAGATGATAATGCGCAAGCAGCAATAACAGTTATTCCTATACCTGGATCCACAAAAGAAGCAATCGCCAAACTAACAGACCACCAACCATAGTCTGCATAATAACTTTTGGTGCATGCAATTGTATAGTCCGCAGCAGAAAGTCCTCCTACAATTCCTTCCATATTCTCAAAACTTAATTCTTTCATCACAGTTCAATTTAAAATTTTAACACTAATTTTATCCTAAAAAATTCACCATATACAGTTTGGATGTACTGTATAAGGCCTGCTCCTGAAAGATGGAAGACTCCAACTTTTTGGCCGCACCGGTGAGCAGAAGATACCCGGCAAGTTTACGAGACAGAGCAGGGCGTTGGGATCCGGTGCGGCCTTTCAAACAAACTTGTTGTGGCTCATATTAAGTTGGTTTAGTGTTGAAAAAGGACGAACCTTATAATTGCGTTATCACAATCAGTTAAGGTAGGCCTGTATCTTTCCCATCAGCGACATTGCCCATGTCTGGGAGAGTTGCATCGATTCCATCGTGACCTGCGGGGTCTTTTCAGCCAGTTTTTTCCCGGCCGGACTTTCGTAAAAAGCGACAATGGCCTTCACCTCTTCCTGGGTAAAAAGCTTCTTGTAAACGGGGATCAGTTGCTTGTTCAGCTCTGCTACCTCTACATCAAACACATCTTTCTTTAAGGCGGCCCACTTAGCATCGGTTACCTCCGGCTTGGAAGCTTTGAACTGCGCCACCATCCGGCCAAACATGGCATCGGTAGTTCCTTGGGAACCGTTGAGTTGCTGCATTTTCATTATGTCAGCCTCGAAAGTGTCGGTTTGGGCAAAAACAGTAGATCCGATCAACAATAATGCGGATACAAATAGCAATTTCAGGTTGTTGCGATTCTTCATTTTTCAGGATTTTAGAATTTTTTAATCAACATTCGGTTCTTAGATAAGACAAAATCATGCAGGTTGGTCAGCCGGCTTCTCAATCACTAATCATAAGTTAATCCCAAAGAAAGGTAAAAGGTTACCCCTTTAAATGTTAATTAATGTTAAATTCGAATTTATTCTGAGAAATAGACAAAGTATGATACTTAGCTGGTTAACATAATTTTTTACAAGTTCTCGCAGCAGCCAAACCCCAGGTAGTTCTTCTCCCCGAAGCCCAGGTAATAGCCTGTCCTCAACAGCTCAGGATCGGCCTGAAGCCTGAAACGTAGCTGATATCCAATTAGTTTGCTTT
>JAMDDG010000148.1 GCA_023488865.1 Bacteroidota bacterium
TAAATCGTTGTATAAATTCATGGTAAAAGCTATCTTTAATTCAAGAACAAGATACAAAGAAGATTTTGAAAAACCAAGGATAAATAGCTGATATTCATATAAATTATATATTACAGACAGACCCTAAATAGCGGTGTGTGTATTTTATGTTTTTCCCCATGATTATTTCCTCCTACATTTTTTTGCCATTTCAGCGGCAAGGTTTACTACGGCTTCAGAAGCCACCAGAGGTTCAAGCTTTTCGATAAACGATTTCAACAAATCAAGTCGTCCCATTTCGTCCCATTTATCTTTAGCAACGCCATGAACAAGGTAGCCATTCGATGATTTATATAGCCTGTTTTTAAGGTCTTCCTGATTTTTTGACCTCATTGCAATAGTTCGGATTGTACCCCATTGGGAGGCAAAAACTTCTTTTTCGAATCGCTTTTGGTTGTCTGACACAAATTTGTTTACCGCAACATAGACTGACTGCTGGTTTGATTTGTTTGTTTGTTGTTGAATCAGATATTGCCAAACTTTTGAATCAGATTCCTTTTTAAATGTCAAATTTTCATCAAGTGTAGATTTTGAATTCGCTTGAGAATGATCTTTGTTTTCTTCGAGGTAGGTGAATTTTGCTTCACCATTTACATTGCAAACAAGAAATTCAGGATTAATCAAAACTTTTCCGAATCCTTCGTTTTTGAAAAGCCCAATTCCTTGTTTGATTAGAGTTTGTTCCGCTGAGGTAGTCTTCCTGTTGATACAGATCACGCTACCTTTCTCAATGCCAAAGCGGTCGGCATCGCGCGACTGCCTCTTGAAATTATACGGGGCATAACGGAATGTGCGGATTTGGCTTCGCTCCAAATCAATCTTGGCACCGTTTATTCCATAATACTTTCCTTCTATGGGAATAATTGGCTGTCCATAATCATCAATAAACAGTAAGCGACTTTCGGCATAGATGAAAGTATGTTCAGATTCGGTCAACCCATTTTCCCTAAAACCGGGTTCGATATCCTCATCTTTAACTGGAACAATCTCAACTTGTCCGTATTGTGCCGTTTTCGAGCGACCGATGGTGCACTTGCCAGTCAAACTTTCCTTTATTATTTTCTCAACTTTTGAGGTTTCCTCTACACTAAAACCAACCAAATCAACTTGAAAACACAGTTCCATTCCAGCTTCGAGCGATTGGTAGCCATACATTTGCTGATCTTTTGACCGCCGGGTTCCGCTATCATATGCTGATTTTATCGCGAAGCTCTTTCCCAATTTGATCTCCGAAAATTGAGTGTCGCTTTCCTTTATGATGAATTTATCGCGCAATTGCACCATCGGTTCTTTTTCCGACATTTGAAGATAGATATAGACTTGGTCTTTGATCGTTTCGCCTTTTTTGACATACCACGAAGCCGGTACTTTAATTGACCGTTTACTGCCGATTAACGGGAACGCATCACCAAAACGAACGTTGGCGTTATGAAATAAGTCCATTGCGTGCTGCGGTTCGATGTCGTTATAAATTTTCCCGGCAACGAGGCCAAGAAAAACATTTCCCGGTATATAATCCAATGTTCGCTGTATGCCTTCGGTTGCAGCGAGTTCACTCAAAACAATATCAGAATGCAAAATACATTTGAATTTTAGTGTTGTCATTTCGTATCCTCCTTTCCATTTATCATTTCAAACTGACATCGCCCCAATCCCCTGTTTCTGTTTTGTCCCAGACGTTTAATCCACTTGAAGCAAGCCTCAATTTGATCTTTATATTCCTCATTTACATTGGAAATCTCAGCTTCCAATACACAGGGTATCGTAGTTTGCATTCTGCGAAGTGAATGTTTTTCAGCTACTCCACTTTGCCCGTTAATGGCCGTAGAAGAAATGGCACGATAATAAAATGGTGCAAGTTCATTTTCAACACTTGCCTTATAGAGCTGGTCGGATAACTTAGCGTTGGAGAAAAAGCATTCTCCTTTATGCGTAACTCCATGTTCTTCTGGATCATTCTCTTCTGTAATATCATTTGGTTTATTGGAAGAGACACCAAATACAGTTTTTACGAAATCATCATTGCTTTCAACTAAACCTTCGATCTCCACGGCTGCTTCTTTTAACAGTCCTTTCAAAGTCCGCCCCGGAATATACGGCAATCCTTTTTTGTCTTTTATTACCAAAGCATCCAAGTCACTTCCCGAAGTCAATCCTGATCCGGCATGCCATTCGGAGAAGAATGTAATTGTATATTTGATTGTTTCCATGTTAATCATCGTTTAGGTTAATTGATAAAACCGTAAGCCAGTCATAAACAGGGGACTTTTCTTCGACTACCCCTTTGTTCTCTTTTAATCCCAGATTATTTAGAATGGTATCATTTCCGACTGAGACCAGTCTTTTCATTCGTTGCTCTGCCATTCCTTTATTGTCATGCAGATCGGTCAGCCATTGACGTAATCCCGATTTAATCGCATTGCCTTCTTTGCCATTGAATTGGGAAACATTATCCAGAAATTGTTTAATTGTCGGTTTGTTGGTTTTTGGGTCAAGATAATAGGGGCCGAAATCAAACTTGTAATCCGCTGCGTGTGCAGTTAGCTCTCGTTTGATAATATCCTCGTAACTCTCAACAAAGCTGTCCTGCACCTTATGAAACATCAGGCATGATGGGACAAGCCCATTTGCTTTGACCTTGGATTTTGCATCTTTCTTGGCGTGTGAGCAAAGTTTCTCGGCCAGATCAACGGCATAGTGGAACGGGTAATTTACTTTGATGTAGGCAATGCCGGCACAAGCGGTAAGCCCGTTTTTGAGATCGGTTGTAAATCCTTCTCTACAGAAATTAATCTCCGTTTGTTTCTTAAATATCTCAAGATAGACTTTGGTAAAGTTCAGTGCTAAATCGGCGCGACAAACAATGGTTAAGTCGTCACCGCCAACAATAATGGGACGGAAGGGTATTTTATCGGTTTCTTTCAGTTTAATTACTTTCATCGATTCTACAAATGCGGTATTGGCGGCAACCTTGGTCGCTTCATCAACTGCTTCCGAGAATCTCTTTTCTAAATCAGCATAATTATGTCCTATCGTAATTTCATCTTTGAGATTTTGAAGTGCTTTTCCCATGTTGTTTCCATCGGCATGAATTACAGCCAGCCAACTATAATTTGTATCTTTTGAGGAGACGATCTTTTCAACATCGGCAGTTATTCTTTCTTTATCGAAATAAGAGCCAAAAAACAACTCGCTAACCCTTGAAGATTTACGTTCTTGCTTTTGTTTTAGGTAGGTTGCCTTATCTAAAGGTTTTTTATCATCATCTTTCTTATCGCAAGATGGCAATCCTGTTCTACGAGACCGGTTGATTGCCATGTAACCGAGATCAACGGGTCGGAAGGGATTGTTTCGCTGGGCAGTAAGTTTGCGTTCTAATTCCTCAGACTTTAAATGAAATTGATCATTTTCTGATATTTCAACGACAGCCTGGCTTATTTGCACCCCCGGAGCAAATTCCAGAATCTTTTTTGGAAAGACTTTTACCACTTCCTTACAAAGATTTAATTGATCTTCACTAAAGAGATAGCGGATATTTCCCGCTGCATTTCGAATTGCACACGGATCGTCTTTGAATCCCTTGAAATCTTTGTCGATCATTTTTGCGAATTCGGTCGTACAAATTTGCTCGACCAGTTCACTGGCACCAGCTATCTCTTTCAGCTTATTCGTCTGAAAAATATAACCTTGAATACTGTGAATAGTAAATCCATAGAGATAATTTTCCATACTTATTAATTGTTGGTTTAAATTCATGGCCGTCAATCACTTTTTATGCTTACAGATATTGTGTTATCGTAATTTCTTTCATCTTTTATAAGCGAAGAACTTTTGTTGCTGTTTTCGTTGTGGTGGTCAATGGGGATGTAGTGCCGAGGCGGATCAATGTCCGGGGTCAGTTCGATCCCAACAAAAGTTTGTTTATTGTTGAAAAGATTTTTGTAGTCGCTGAGTTTTGCACCCCATTGTAAGTGCAGATCTGCTATATTTTCCCTTTCCGCAAATCCGTTTGCAGTTAAGATATGCTTGATGGTTAGCATTTCGAGGTCGGCACCGCCAATTAGGAACATGTAATTAGGTCGGTTCATATTGGTTATTTGAGCATTACATATTAGCAAATATTATTGATAGATCAATGGATTATTGGATTATTTTTAAACAAGCTGTTTCTCCCGGCTGTTTTAGGGCGGTTCAACGCATTCCGGAAGCTCGCAAGCCTACCTTTTTGCGCTAATTTTGTGCATTGGCATATCAATTGTCAGCTTCGAAAATCATTTTTGTCCTGGCTTCCGGTTTGCAAACGGGATTAAGCAGGAGAAGGGGGTGAAGTAATAAGTGCCGAAAATGTTGAATCCCTTGTAACTAAATTGTTATGAATTTGTAACTCGGTATAAAAGATGACCCAAAGCAAATACAAAACCAATCCGTTGAAGAAACACGGAAATATCCCATTGTAAATTAACGAACAGCCTCCCCCCTTTGAAACGAGGGGTAAATGGTCATGAAAATATCCACATCGGATTAAGTAATTTACGGCATCACATTAATGATGAAATTTCTTATTTTTGTGTTGTTAAATTAAGTCATAAAAACATGGAAACAGTTGTATTACATGGTAATTCAAAAACAGATTTGAAATTACTTACTGATTTAGCCAAGAAAATTGGCATTACAGTTAAGTATCTTAACGATGACGAAATGGAAGACATTAGTTTATCGAATGCAATAAAAAAAGGTCGCACCGGGAAATTTGTCGATACCAATAACTTTATTGAAAAGTTAAGTAAATGAAGGTTTTGATTGACAAGTCTTTTGAAAAAGACACCGATGAAATAACCGACAAAAAACTTCTTAAGTCTATCGCAGATTGCATCAAAGAAGTTCAAAAAATTGACAAGATTTCTGATATACCCAATTGTAAAAAATTAAAAGGCAGTAAAAATTCCTATCGCATTCGGATTGGGAATTATCGGATTGGTTTTGTATTTGAAAACCAGACTATTCAATATATCCGTTTCTTACATCGTAGTAAGATTTACGATAGTTTTCCAGGTTGATCATCCCCCCGTTGCAAACGAAGGGAAAAATAAAGCATAAAAACCCGGACTGAAAATCAGCCCGGGTTTTTCACTCCCATTCGGTAAATACACCTCCTGTCATGTCTCATGTCTCAACTCTCAACTCTCAACTCTCTACTCTCTACCAGTGCAGCAACCCTAACCCGATTGTAAACGGCTCCATTGCCGGTCCCCGGTTATCCCTGAAGAACGGGGTAAAGTAGTACGTGCCGTAGATGTTGAACCCCCTGTAACCTAAGCGGGCTGTGGCCCCTCCGCGGAAGGGGCTGATGTTAAAATCGTTACGGTCTTTGGATTTGGTGCCTCCGATCTTTACCTTGGTGTGTGATCCCATTTTCATCCCACCAATTACACCCATCGACATCCAGAGGCCTGTCTCTTTTGGGAACTGAAACTCCAACAAAAGTGGAACGGTCAGATAGCCGGTCGATAATTTTGTTTTCTGCAGCTTTGGGTCACCGATGGGAATAGGCAAGATATATCCATCTGCATTTCTGATAGTGAAACCATTGCTGAAGCGGTAGTCGTTAAAATTAAGCCCCAAACCGGTGACAAGGCCAAAATTGTGCTTTCTTTCCTGAAGGCCAATACTAAGTTTGAATAGATTAATGTTCACCTCCAATGATTTGTTGTGGTTGATGTCCAAGTAGTTGGAGCCGTGATAATCGGAAAAAGCAGGGATGTCATACCCGGCATAATCAACATTTGCAAAGGAGTTGACCCCCATTTCAAAAAAGGCCCAATGCCCTTTGAATTTTGGTGAATGACCTGTCCATTTCTTGTAACCCTGATCATCTAATTGATCAAAATCTACTTTTGAACCGTGTTTGCCTTCTGCCACCACCATCGTTTTCCGTCCCACGCGGATCTTGACTGAATCATTCCGGCCTTCGCGAATGTCGATGGTACTGTCGCCGATCTTCACATCTGTTTTGGCGCCATCCTCCACGATGGTAACCAGATTTTTGCCTAATACTTTCACCCGAACGGTATCCTGTGCCCGGGAGGTCAAGCCAAATGCCACTAAAAAGCAGATAAAAAGGTAAATTGTTCTCATAAGATGTTATGTTTGAAATGTTTGTCCTTCGGCTACGCTCAGGGACCGGTCGCTATTTCTCATCGTCCAGTCGTCCCAGTCCTCCCAGTCTTTCCCTCGTCCTTTTCCCCTAAGACGTCGACCCTCTTCAAAAAGTTACAGCTACCTGTTCACCGGAATTGAAATTGCCAACAGCTGTGAATTGAACGAGATGGATTTTAGCCGTCCGTCGGCCCCTTTTTTGCCTGTTAGGCGATGCCCGGGCACCTTCGAAAAGAGACGCAGTCCGGCTAAGGTAACCTCCTTACGGGTGATAAATTCTTTTGGATCTTCGGCTTTCAATGCCTGAAGCTTGCTTTCGAGGAAATCGGATAATTGAATTTCTCCGGAGGCAGCGTAAAGTAGTGAAGAAACTTTTGTAAGCGCAAGATCGGCCTGATCCGGCTCCGTGGAACGTATGGTACACAATCTGGGCTGCAACATTTCTAAGGAAACTGACCGGCGGTTTTCACCGGATACCGTATCCGGAATCTTGTGCTTTGAAACGATTAAATGGGAGGGTACAACAATCGATTTTTGCCGGGGATTTGTTTTTCCGGGCTTAGAATTTGACGGGTTTGTAGCTGAGGCTACTTTTAAAGGTGGTTTAACTTGTTGGGGGCGAATTGTTTCGGCTGAGAAAACAGGGGCTGGTGCTTCGCTTTTCTTTTCAGGATAAAAGAGAAAAAAAGCGAATAAAAGAATGGCAGCCACCGCGGCTACCCTGATCCAATTGTTTAAGACAAACGATTTTTTCTTTAATTTATCCCTACCGGGAAAGCTAATCCGATAGTCGGGGTGCAATTTGCAGCTGTTCAACCGACGAACAAATTCCTGCTGACCGGGTTTTTTGGCTAACCATTTCATAAATAAAACCCGTTCTTCCTCAGCCAAATCTCCCTCCATCGCAGCAATGGCAGTTGTCTCGAAGTAAGCAGGATCATCGTATTTCTCTTTTTTCAGACGCCCTTTATCCGGATATAAAAGTTTGGCATCCATTGATAAAACCGGCATAAATGCTTCGAGTCCGCTGGCCAGGCCGGGGTTCTGTTTCAAAAAGAGACGTACCTCTTCCTGCCCCTGCTGATCGAGCCTTCCCTCTAAGTAGTCGAGGAACCAGATTTCATAATTGTCACTGTTTATCTTCATAGTACGGCATCAATGGCGCCAATATAATTTTTAAGGAAGATTCTGGAACGGTAAATGTAAACCTTAACCTGTGCCTCGGAGAGACCGGTTATTTCGCCGATTTCCCGGTAGGAATAGCCCTCATAATCACGCAACAGCAAAACAGATTTTTGGGCTTCCGGAAGTCTTTCAACTGCCTGGTCCAAAATCTCCTGTAGATCACTGTATCCTTGCTCAAAAGCCTTTTCAGGTAGTTTGCCGGATTCGATCAAACTCTCTTTTTTCGATTTTCTGATTCCATCGAGCATGGTGTTGTGTGCAGTAGTAAACAACCACGATTTTACTTTGACGGGATCAATGGAATCGCGATGGATCCAGAGCTTTTCAAAACAATCCTGAACAATATCCTGTGCCGATGAAGCAACCCCCATATTTTTTAGGGCATAGCGATAAAGGGCATCGGCCCATGCATCTACAGCTTGGTTATAATCAGCGATGGTCATCGTCAGGTAATCCGTATTTTTCAATAAGACGATCAACGCAACGAAAAGTTACAGCGGCACGAAATTTGTTGTATCAACGTCGTTACATTAACGAAATTCTTTGTGTTTCTTTGAGTTTTCGTGCCTTTGTGGCAAGAAAAAATAGTCATGAAGGCGCTAATTCACAAAGGTTCACAAAGCAAAAAAAATAATAGAATCATTAACTAATCGACATCGTTTGCAGTATTATCAATCTGTGAAAGTTTGTAAAAAAAACTTTTTTTGTCCTGTTTACGTCTCATTAGAAGAGTTAAATATGCTGAAAATGTTTGAAAATGGATTAAAAAAAATTTCAATAACATCGGCCGTTTCGTTTATATCGTATTTTTGTTGCCTAAGTTATAATTAAAGTGCCATGAAGAGGAATAAAGCGGGCATCCTGGTGCTCTGGTTGACAGTATTTTTGTTCACTTTTAC
>JAMDDG010000367.1 GCA_023488865.1 Bacteroidota bacterium
CCGCCCATTTGCGCAGCCATCGCCTGAACATGGTGTCGGAGTTCGTTGTCCAGGATCCATTCGCTGAAATAGTGCAAACGGCTGGCGTAACCATCCAACTTCCCGCCGCGGTACCGGATGCCCTCCAGTTCGGAACAAAATTGGTTAACATCCGGATGGGCGCTTTTAACGGTTCTGGCCAACGCCAGACAGTTTTCGGCAAAAGTGGTACAGTCGAGCTGGTGAAGATTAATCACCAGCTTTTCCTCTTTGGATTTGTCGAGGGTGTTGGCAACGTAAGGGGTATTCAGAAAGTCCAGCCCGATCTTTAATACAAGATCTCCCATCGGCAGCGAACGCTCCTTAGAAAATTTGGCCAGTTTCGATTTGATAATAGCCCTATCCATCGGGGAAACGACAGGATCAGCGGCTAATAGAGTGTTAACCAAAGTAAAAGTTGCAAATAGCACGAGTAATATTCTCTGTTTCATCAATTTTGGATTTTGGATTTTAGATTTTAGATTCCGGCCAACCACGAATTACACGAATTACACGAATAAAAAGGGGAAATATTCGGATTAGCGGTCACCCCCTTTCCCCCTCGGCAAGTCACCCCCTCTCTCTTCGCTCTTCCCGTTTCCCTCTACTTGTGCCTCTTCTTCAGCTCAGTTGCCAGATCCGAGATGGATAACCCCTTGTGCGACAGCAATACCATCAAATGGTAAAGCAGGTCGGAGGCTTCGTAAATAAGGCGTTCGTCGTTGTTGGCCATTGCTTCGATAACGGTTTCTACAGCCTCTTCGCCCACTTTTTGGGCTATTTTGGCCGTCCCGGATTCGAAAAGCGAGGTGGTGTAAGAACCTTTGGGCATCTCCACTTTTCGTTTGGCAATGAAATCCTGCAACGTCTTCAGAAAGTAAAAGTCATCGGTAGGATTCACTTCATCCCAGCAGGTGTCCGAACCCGTATGACAAACCGGTCCTACCGGGATTGCCCTGATCAGCAGGGTATCCTGATCGCAGTCGGTGGTGATGGAGACAACATTCAGAAAGTTTCCTGATTCTTCCCCTTTGGTCCAGAGGCGTTTCCGGGTACGGCTGAAAAAGGTCACCTGACCGGTCTGAACGGTCTTCTCGTAAGCCTCCGCATTCATAAATCCCAGCATCAAAACTTTGTTTGAATGTTCATCCTGAATGATGGCAGGAATTAAACCGGAAGCCTCTTTATTAAAATTGATTGTCATTAATTTAAATTTGTTGATGTGTTGATGTGATAATGTGTTGATGTGTTGATGAAAAAATCACGTATTGATTATCTCATGTCTCATATCTCATGTCTTATAACTCATAACTCATAACTTCATCAGGAAACACAGTTCAGTCCTTATCTGACACTGATTCCTGCCTTACGAAGATAACTCTTTAAATCCGGAATTGCGATCTCCCCGAAGTGAAAAATACTGGCGGCTAAACCGGCGTCGGCTTTGCCATTGGTAAAAAGATCAACGAAATGCTCCATGGTACCAGCTCCGCCTGAAGCGATCAACGGGATCGTGAGCGACTCGGAAAGATGGGCCAATGCCTCATTGGCAAAGCCATTCTTGGTGCCGTCGTGGTTCATGGAGGTGAAGAGGATTTCGCCGGCGCCGCGGTTTTCGGCTTCCTTTGCCCACGAAAAGAGCTCTTTTCCGGTAGGGATACGCCCTCCGTGGATGGTGGCTTCCCAGCGGTTGTCCGTTTCGCGGGCATCAATGGCGACTACCACAAATTGACTGCCGAAGTGGAGCGCTAAATCATCAATTAGCTGTGGGTTTTTGATGGCCGACGAGTTGATGGAGATTTTGTCGGCCCCGGCAGCCAGCAAGGCCTCTGCATCTTTGAGCTCGCTGATGCCTCCGCCTACCGTGAACGGGATATTGAGGTTAGCGGCGATGCGCTTAACCAGCTCAACGAATGTTTTGCGCCCTTCGTGGGTGGCTGTGATATCGAGAAAAACCAGTTCATCGGCTCCCTGCTCGGAATAGCGTTTCCCAAGTTCTACTGGATCGCCGACCTCGCGGATGTTGACAAAATTGATCCCTTTAACCGTCTGGCCGTTGCGGATATCGAGGCAGGGGATGATTCGTTTGCTCAGCATACTATGGATCTTTGTTACCGTTTGAGGGTATTGATTTTACGAATAGCATCCAGGGAGATTTTTCCTTCGTAGATGGCTTTCCCGACGATAACGGCCGGAACGCCGATCTTTTCGAGGTCCAGTACATCTTGAGCCGATCCGACTCCGCCACTGGCAATCAGGTAAATGTCAGGATTATGTTGCAGCATTTCTTGATAGAGTTGAATGGCAGGTCCCTGCAGCATTCCGTCGCGACTAATTTCGGTGCTGATAACTTTGTCGATCCCTTTTTTCTGCCATTTTGAAATGAAGCTGAAAAGGTCAAGACCGCTGTCCTCTTTCCAGCCGGATACGGCAATTTTCCGGTCGGAAACATCGGCGCCGAGGATGATCCGGTCGGAACCGAAATTTTCGATCCAGCTAATCATCGTTTCCGGCGATTTAACGGCTATGCTTCCGCCGGTAATCATGGCGGCTCCTGCTTCAAAGGCGATCTCCAGATCTTTGTCGCTTTTGAGGCCACCCCCAAAATCGATGACCAGTTTCGTGTTGAGCGCTATTCGTTCCAGTACTTTGTAATTGACGATGTGGTGGGCTTTGGCGCCATCGAGATCGACTAAGTGCAGTTGCCGCAAACCGGCATCTTCAAACATTTTCGCCACTTCAAGCGGATCTTCGTTGTAGATGATTTTTCGGGTGTAGTCGCCCTGGCTGAGCCGGACACATTTCCCGTCGATGATATCTATGGCAGGTATGATTTTGATACTCATGATCAGATTTTAAGTCGGAGGAAATTCTCTAAGATTTTGGCGCCGACGATTCCGCTTTTTTCAGGATGGAACTGCACGGCATAGAAATTGTTCTTCTGTAGCGCAGCGCTGAATGGGGTGGGATAACTACACAAGGCAGCGGTATCCTCCCCGGTTGTGGCATAAAAAGAGTGAACGAAATAACAGTGTTGTCCCTCAATAGAGGAGTCGAAAAGATCACTTTTTAAATTAGTGATGGTGTTCCAGCCCATGTGGGGAATCTTCATGGAGGGAAGAATATCCGGCTGCAACACAAATTTTTTGACAGTTTCCTCAAAAATACCCAAACATTTGACGTTGTTTTCTTCAGAATGGCGGCACATTAGTTGCAGGCCAAGGCAGATGCCCAGCACTGGTTGCTTCAGGTCGACAATCAGTTTGTCAAGATGATGCTCCCGAAGGTAAGCCATCGTGGTGGATGCTTCGCCCACGCCGGGAAAGATGACCCTGTCGGCTGCCCGTATCTCCTCCTGATCGGCGGTAACGGAGGCTTCAACGCCCAGCCTTTTCAGGGCATAATCGACCGACTGGATGTTGCCGGCGTTGTATTTGATGATTGCGACTTTCATTGGCAATGGTTTTACGAATCAAATACTTTGTGTTCCTTGGTGAGCACTTCGATTCCTTTGTGGTTAAGGTGTTTTACCACAAAGGGCACTATGGATTTCGCAAAGGACACAAAGAAAAATTTATTTCTTTAACAAAAGCTCGATAACTTTCACCATCTCCGCGAACTCATCTTCTTTGTACAGACGTGTCAGGTAAACGATTTTGCCTGTTTTATCAAGAATCACGTTTCGTGTAACGCCCGCTTTCTTGTCGGCAACGAGCCCGAAGATGTTGCCGCCCGGATCCAAAGCCAATGGGTAAGTAATTTTGATGTCTTGATGAAATTTTTTCACCTTTTCAAGCGGTTCATCCAGGTCAAAACCAACCAGCACAAAATTTTTGTCATTTTTGTGTTTTTGCCAGATGTCTTTTTCGATGAAAGGCATCTCTTTGCGGCAAACACTGCACCAGCTGGCCGTGAATTGGAGCATTACCACTTTGCCTTTAAGATCGGCGGAAGTGAATGGTTTTCCGTTGATCAGGGTGGTGGAGAAAGCAGGCATTTGATCGCCAATTTTAACCACATAGCCATAGTCGGCAGGTACCTCCTTGACCGGGATTTGGGCAAATGAAGATTGCACAAACGGAAACGGAGATACGAGAAACAGGGAAACGGAGAGGATTTTCAGGATATTAATATTCTTCATACAATTTATTTGTTAAAGCACTAATTAAATACGCGCTAACGTCAAACACAGATTACGCAAATTTACGCAGAAAAACGCTAACCAAAGATTATACAAATCACGCAGATTACCCCGTCGACCCTTCGACCCTTCGACAAGCTCAGGGACCGTCTCGCAATATCTCGTTTCCCCGTTTCCCCGTTTCTCTCTTCTCACTCTGTCACACTCCACTGTTTTCAATTAAAAATGATAGTGCGATTATTGAAGACCAGTATTTTACGTTGGAGATGTTTGTAGACCGCCTTGCTCAGGACAATTTTTTCGAGGTCACGGCCTTTTCGCACGAGACTATCAATGCTGTCGATATGCGAAATCCGCACCACATCCTGAACGATGATCGGGCCGGCATCGAGCTCGGTCGTCACATAATGGCTGGTTGCCCCGATGATTTTTACCCCCCGCTCGTGGGCGGCATGGTAGGGTTTGGCCCCTGCAAATGCCGGTAAAAAGGAGTGGTGGATGTTGATGATTTTATTGGGATAACGTGATACAAAGTTGTTGCTCAGAACCTGCATGTACCGGCCCAGCACAATCAGGTCAATCTTCATCTCCTGTAACAATGCCAATTCTTTGGCTTCCTGCTCCTCTTTGTTGGAACTGTTCTTCGGGAAATGATAATAATCGATCCCGAAACGTTCGGCGATGGGTTTCAGGTCATCGTGGTTGCTGATGATCATCGGAATGTCCACTACCCATTCGCCTGCCATGTACCTTGAAAGGATGTCGAACAGGCAATGCGACATCTTCGAAACAAAGAGCGCCATCCGTGGCCGTTCGTCCGAAAAATGAAGGGTAAAACTGATGCTGTATTTTTTTGCAATCAACGTGTCAAAATAGTCGGCAATTTTCTCCCTGGGAATGGCAAACTGGTCGAGTTCCCATTCTACCCGCATGAAAAATATCGACTCTGCCCGATCGACATTCTGGTCGAGGTAGATGATGTTGCCGTCATTCTTGTTCAGGAACTGTGTCACTGCTGCCAGAATTCCTTGCTGGTCGGGGCAGTGGATCAAGAGGATCGCAGTTTCTTTGGTTGAAAGTGGTGACATATTTTAGATTTTGTTTATTGTAAAGATAATTTTTGATTCCAGATTAAAACCCCTCCCAACCACGGATTACACCAATTACACGAATAAAAGGAAAAATACTCGGATTCGCGTTCTCCCCCTCTCCCCCTCTCATAGTCGCCTGTCTTTCTCCAAGTCCCCTTGTCGTTCAGTCTGTTCCCCGTCATAGCGTTCCTTTTGAACTGGGCAGCGAATCCTGATAAGGGTCTTTCCTTATCGCCATCCTGATGGAACGGGCAAATGCCTTGAAGATTCCTTCAATTTTATGGTGCTCGTTGGTGCCTTCGGCCCAGATGTTCAGGTTGCAGAGCGCAGCATCCGAGAATGATTTGAAAAAATGTTGGAAGAGCTCGGTCGGTACATCACCGACATACTCGCGCTGAAACTCTGCTTCCCAAACTAACCAGGGCCTGCCGCCGAAATCGAGGGCAACCTGTGCCAGACAGTCGTCCATTGGGAGACAAAATCCGTAACGTTCGATCCCCCGCTTGTCGCCCAGCGCTTTTCGGATCACCTCTCCCAATGCGATGGCGGTATCTTCGACGGTATGGTGTTCGTCCACTTCCAGGTCGCCGATCACCTGAACGGTGAGGTCGCAACCGGAGTGGGTGGCTATTTGCTGCAACATGTGGTCGAAAAAATGGAGTCCTGTCGAAATCCGGCTGATCCCTTTCCCGGCCAGGTTGATTTCGACAAAGATGTTGGTCTCCTTCGTCTCCCTTTTAACTGTGGCTTTGCGCCCGGATTCTGCCAAAAACTGGAAGATTTCATCCCAACTATCTGTTACGATGTCACAATTAGATGAGAGGTTGCTATCTATCAGATCGTTGGCGCGTTCTTCCGGGGCATACCAGATGGCTTTGGAACCCAGGTTCTTGGCCAATTGCACATCGGTAAGCCGGTCTCCAATCACGTAGGAGTTGGCCAGATCGTACGAGCCATCGAGATATTCCTGCAAAAGGCCGGTCTCAGGTTTCCGCGTAGGGGCCTGGTCTTCCGGGAAAGAACAATCGATGAAGATCCGCTTGAAAGTGACCCCTTCGTTTTCAAAAGCTTTCAGCACTTTCCCCTGGACAAGGTGAAAATTCTCCTCAGGATACGCATCCGTCCCCATGCCGTCCTGGTTGGAGACCATAACCAACTCGTAATCCAGATGTTTGCCAATGGCATATAAATTTCGGAATACCCCTGGCAGAAATTCGAGTTTTTCGAGTGTATCTACCTGAAAATCATTCTCTGGTTCGACGATAAGCGTGCCGTCTCGGTCGATAAAAAGAGCCTTTTTCATTAAATTTTGGATTTTGGATTTTCAATTTTCGATTGAGCTTCATTTCCACATTTCCACATTTTCACATTTTCAAATTACCCCAATTTCTTTCAAAGCATCTATCAGCATTTTGTTCTCGGCTTCCGTTCCTACCGTGATGCGCAAGGTCTCGCCACAGAGCTGAACCTTGGAGCGGTCGCGGACGATAATCTGTCGCTTCACCAACGCATCATAAATTTTTTTTGCAGCCGTGGTCTTTACCAGGATAAAATTGGCATCGCTGGGAAAGAGCCTGATGACATTCGGCAATTTAGCCAAATCTTTTGTCAGTACGATTTTTTGCTGCAGGATTTTCTTTACCCAATCTTCTTTCTTTTCAGGTGACTGGAGCATTTCCAGCGCTTTGTTCTGGGTAAGCAGATTGATGTTGTAGGGATATTTTATTTTGCTGAGTAATGCAATAATTTCGTGCGAGGCAAAAGCCATTCCGAGCCTTATTCCTGCCAATCCCCACGCTTTGGAGAGTGTCTGCAGGATTACCAGATTGGGGTATTTTTCCAGGTTAGCCAGCAGTGATTTCTCAGGACAAAAGTCAATGTATGCTTCATCCAGGACAACCAACCCGTTAAATTCGTTGATGATCCGGAGTATCTCTTTCTGATCCAGCGCATTCCCGGTAGGGTTGTTGGGAGAGCAAAGAAAAATCAGTTTGGTGGACGAATCAACAGCAGCCAGAATCTTGGCGGCATTAAGGCTGTAATTTTCTTCCAGTAAAACCTCCCGGTAGGCGACATTGTTGATATCGGCGGCTACGTGGTACATGCCATAGGTAGGCGCGATGGCAACGGCGTTGTCAATGCCGGGTTCGCAAAAGGCCCGGAAAAGCAGGTCGATCGGCTCATCGCTGCCGTTGCCTAAGAAAATGTGACCGGTTGGCACGTTTTTGAGCTGACTGATCCGCTCTTTGAGCGCCAGCTGCCGCGGATCGGGATAGCGGTTGAAGGGCGCGTTGAACGGGTTTTCGTTGGCATCCAGAAAAACCGACGCCTCGCCGGTAAACTCATCGCGTGCGCTGGAGTACGGGTGCAGGGCAAGGATGTTTTTTCGGGTGATATCTTGTAGGCTAAAATTCATGCTGTATCTTTATTTTAATTAGGAAATTGGAAAATGTGGAAATGTGGAAATGAAGAACGCCGCGGCATTGATTTACTCGTTTTAATGGTGAAATATTTACTTAAATCTTGCATCTGCTCTTCCCTAATTTTCACATTTTCACATTTTCAAATTATTTTTTATTCCGAATTGTCACGGCATTCTTGTGTGCATCCAGATGTTCGGCCGCAGCCATCTTTTCGATCACGGGCCCGAGTTGCTGCAAACCCTCTTTGGAGATCTCCTGGTAAGTAATTTTCTTGCAAAAGCTGTCGAGGTTGAGTCCGCTTACCGATCTCGCCCAGCCGTTGGTAGGCAATGTGTGATTGGTGCCTGAGGCATAATCGCCCGCACTTTCCGGGGTATAAGGGCCAATAAAAACGGAACCGGCATTGGTTACTTTTTCGGCTAACTGTCCAGCCTGATCGACGTGAAGGATCAGGTGTTCGGGAGCATAAAAGTTGATAAGCGCCAGCACCTCTTCCATGGTTTTCAGCAATACTATCCGGCTGTGTGCCAGGGCGGCTGCTGCGATTTCCTTGCGGGGAAGCGGCTCTAATTGTTTGGTGAGCTCGGCCGACAC
>JAMDDG010000291.1 GCA_023488865.1 Bacteroidota bacterium
GCTTTATGAAATTATTGCCCTCCATTCCTGCAATCAGCAATTGAACATCCTTCTTCTCCCGTCCGCAAAACGAACATCTGTCAACTTTCTTCATTCCATTTTATTTATTGATCGGCAGCGTGTATCAGTTATTTTTTCTGGCGAATTAAAATTTCGTCGATCATTCCATAAGCCTTTGCCTCCTCTGCTGTCATCCAATAGTCCCTGTCAGAATCTTTTTCCACTTTTTCGATCGGTTGGCCCGAATGGAAGGCAATAATTTCATAAAGCTCATGTTTCAGTTTCGTAATCTCCCTTGCCGTAATTTCAATATCAGATGCCTGTCCCTGGGCTCCGCCCATCGGTTGGTGGATCATGATCCGGGAATGTTTTAACGCCGACCGTTTTCCTTTTTCGCCCGCAGTCATCAGCACGGCAGCCATGGAGGCAGCCATACCGGTACAAATGGTCGCAATGTTGCAGTTGATGTATTGCATGGTATCGTATATCCCCAAACCGGCATGAACAGATCCGCCCGGAGAGTTGAAATAAATCTGGATATCTTTCCCGGGATCAGACGATTCAAGAAAGAGAAGCTGTGCCTGAATGATATTGGCCACATCGTCATCGATGGCAACTCCCAGAAAGATGATCCTGTCCATCATTAACCGGGAGAAAACATCCATTTGTGCAATGTTCATCTGACGCTCTTCGATGATGGTCGGGGAGATATAACTGGCGTGTATAGATTCAAACTGGTGAAGGGATAAGCTACTGATCCCCATCTGCTTAGTCGCAAATTTGCGAAATTCATCACTTCTTTGACCCATGATAAAATGATTTTAAAATGAAAAAACTTTGTAAAAATCAAACCTTATACTTTCAGCTGTAAAGCAAAAGGTTTGATCTACAAAGTTATTAAAATACCCCTTCCAAAAAATCATCAAAAAGATATTCTCCGGGAAGTAGGTCGTTATTTTTCAAAAAGGTCGTCAAAAGCTTTCTGGGTAACTGTTTTTACCTCCAGATCGGCATTGTTTTTGATAAACTCAAGGACCATACTCTCCGATCTCTTTTCGACAAGGTGATGCCTTTCCTCTTCGTTCTTCAGGATGGATTTGGCATAATTGTCGAGGTATTCGTCTGGCACGCTGAACATACCATACTGACGGAACTGCATAAGGGCAGTTTCTTTGGCCAATGCCACCAAGTCGGCTTCACTCACTTTCAGATCGTTATCTTTGGCCAGACGACTTCTGATCAGTGTCCATTCCAGGTCTTTTACAAAAAGATCGAACTCCTCGTCCACCTGTTCCCTGGTTATTTTTTCATTGGAATAAACCAGCCATCGTTTTAGAAATTCTACCGGGAGCTTCATACCGACGTATTTGGTCAATGCCTCTTTGGTGTCGACCAAAAAACGGTATTCAGTTGAATAACGAAGGTTCTCTTTCAGGTCTTCCGCTATTTTTTCTTTGAATTGTTCGGGGGTTGTAATGTTCGTCTCACCACCCAACGATTTTTTAAACATCTCTTCGTTCAACTCGGCCGGGACAAAAGTATTTACTTTCGAAACAGTTAATTCAAAATCAGAAGTAAGTGATTCGGCCTGGGCATCTTCAATTTTGAGTAGCTGCTTAAGGTAATGTTTGTCATCAAATGCTTTTGCCGGATTGAATTTAATGATATCACCGGCTTTTTTGCCCAGAAGTGCAGATTTCAATTTCTTGGTTTTCACCAGCTGTATCGAAACCTGAGCCTCTTCGACCTGAATGCCGCCTTCCAGTACTGCGCCTTTTTCGTCTAATTGTTTCAGGCTACCGATCAGGTTATCTTTCTCGGTAGAAACTTCCGCGTCAACATAATTGCCGAAACGATTTTGGAATGCTTCAACCTGGTTGTTGATCATCTCCTCATCAATGGCAATCTCGTAAAGGGGCAATTTCCCAAGTTTCTTGAAATCGATCACAATGGCTGGTGAAAAGCCAAGGTCAAAGACAAATTCAAAATTCTCATCGTGGTCAAAATCGATTGTTTTTTGCTCCGTCTCGTTGGGTAGTGGTTCCCCGAGAATCTGAAGGTTCTCTTCCGAAATATACCTGTTTAACTCTTTACTGAGTATTTTGTTGATCTCTTCGGCGAGAACCGCTTTGCCATACATTTTTTTGATTAAACCTGCTGGTACCATTCCCTTCCTGAAACCTGGCATATTGGCTTTTTTACGGTAATCTTTCAGGGTCTCATTGACCGTAGCCTCGTAATCACTCTTTTCGATGGAGAGTTTGATTACTGCATTCAGTTCATCGATGTTTGTTCTGGAAATATTCATGTGTATATAATTTGTTTTTTAATGGCCACATGGAATAGCCATGATTTCGAAAAATTTTTTACCATTTCGGTTGGTGATTGTAAAATCATGTCAATTTCATTAGAAATATGATTGAAATTATATTTCGGGTAAAGATTGAAAAAACCGCCTACGTTTCCGGTAAGGAAGAGGCGGTTGATTTTTTTTGTGCGGACGAAGGGACTCGAACCCCCACGCCTCTCGGCACCAGATCCTAAGTCTGGCACGGCTACCAATTACGCCACGTCCGCATTTTTCGAGCTGCAAATATACGATTATTTTTAATTCTGACTACCGCACAATATTAAAAGAAAATGGTTTGAAACGTTTATTGAGTTTGAAATGTTTAAAATGTTATAACGCACTAAAAAAACAGATTACACGGGCCTTTCCCCATTTTCACATCTTCACATTTCTCCCTCACCGTTTCCCTCTTCTCCGTTTCTCCGTTTCCCTCTTCTCAATTACGCATCACCGCTAACTTCCAGCGGTTCATCATCTATATCCTTACGTACCGGCCTTCTTAATTCGAAGTTTTGTCCAAGGTAAAGCCGGCGGACTTCATCATCGGCAGCCAAATCTTCGGCAGTGCCACTGTTCAGAATTTTACCATCGTACAGGAGATAGGATCTGTCTGTAATTGAAAGAGTTTCATGGACGTTGTGGTCAGTAATCAGAATTCCGATATTTTTATCTTTCAGCTTAAAAACTATCTGCTGGATATCCTCAACGGCAATCGGGTCAACTCCGGCAAACGGTTCGTCCAGCAAAATAAATGCAGGATTGATGGCCAGGCATCTGGCTATCTCGGTACGCCGTCTCTCTCCTCCCGAAAGTTGGATCCCCAGGCTTTTCCTAATGTGTTGAAGTCCAAACTCCGTCAAAAGGGATTCGAGCTTTTCGTGCTGATACGCCTTGGAGAAATCTGTCATTTCTAAAATCGACCAGATATTGTCTTCCACACTCATCTGCCTGAAAACGGAGGCTTCCTGAGCCAGGTATCCGATACCCAGTTTGGCCCTTTTGTACACAGGGAAAGTAGTGATCTCTTTGTCATCCAGATAGATATTACCGCCATCGGCCTTAATCAAACCAACGATCATGTAAAAAGAGGTTGTCTTTCCGGCGCCGTTCGGACCGAGTAATCCTACAATTTCGCCTTGTTGCAATTCGATCGTAACACCATTAACGACCGTCCGGTTACGGTATCTTTTGACGATATTTTCTGCGCGTAATTTCATATCGGAAATTTTATTAATCGTACTCTTATCTGCAAGCGCCTAAGCTTCCAGCAGATCAATATTCTTCCTCTTTTTCTCAACCATCTTTGCCATCAGTATCCCCAACTCGTACAACAATGCCAATGGTCCGGTTACCAGCAACATACTGAATGCATCCGGAGGAGTGATAATTGCAGCCAGACAAAGCAACATGATAAAAGCGTGTTTGCGATATTTTTTAAAGAAGGATGAACCTGCAAGGCCAACTTTACTGAGGAAGAACATGACAATCGGCAACTCAAAAACGATACCGCTACCGAGTACGATGGTGTTGACCGAACTGATGTATGAGGTAAGGTTGATCTGGTTGAGCACCTCCTGGCTAACCTGATAACTGCCAAAAAAATGGGTAGTTAGCGGAACTATCAGAAAATAACCAAAAGAGACCCCTATCAAAAAAAGCAAGGAACTGTAAACAACTGCTGCCGTGACATGTTTTCGCTCGTTTTCGTAGAGTGCAGGACGGACAAAACGCCAAAACTCCCACAATATATAGGGGATGGAGATGATAATACCTCCGATGATGGCCAGATTCAGATGGATAGTAAACTGACCGGCCAGGTCAATGTTGATCAGCTGAAATGGTTTGGTATTGATCGCCAGATCGGGTGAATTCAACTGCACAGCCAGCCAGCCAAAAAAACGGTTGGTGACAAAATTTGGATTCCTGGGCGCCAGAATGACATTATCAAAAATGAACTTTTTATTAAGGAATACGACAACACCACAGATTAATACTGCAGCGGAGGCACGAACAAGGTGCCACCTGAGTTCCTCAAGGTGTTGTAGGAAGGACATCTCATTCCCTTTTGAGGTACTTCCATTTTTCTTATTGGAAAAAAGCGATCTCTGTTCTTTATCTGCCATGAAAAAACGAAGTATTTATAAACAAATTTTTGGGGCAAATATACGATTCTTTACCCATAAGCGTCAAAACAACCTGTCTTTAGATTCCGAATGTTAAATTTTCTTGATAATCTTTAATTGGCTTGCGGAAAGGGCAATATTTTGTAACTTAGTATTTTTAATGCAAACCTCCATGATTTGCAAAAACACAAACAAATGCAAATAGTTTTGAGGGAGGTTCTATCCGACCATTAAAAAACAAATTATTTACGGAAGAAATAGGTATAGATTTTACAAATGATAATTGAAGAAAAAAAAACGCTGACTTCTGAGCTTCAGAAATATTTCGGGTTCGATCGCTTCAAAGGTCAACAGGAAGAGGTGATTAAAAGTGTTTTAGCCGGGCACGATACTTTTGTATTGATGCCTACCGGAGGAGGGAAATCCCTTTGCTACCAATTACCTGCTTTACTCCAGGAGGGTACGGCCATTGTCATCTCTCCCCTGATTGCACTGATGAAAAACCAGGTGGATGCCATCAGAAGCTTCAGCGTTCACGATGGGATTGCCCACTTCCTCAATTCCAGCCTAACAAAATCGGCTATCCAGAAAGTAAAAGAAGATATAGGCAAAGGGCAGACTAAATTGCTCTATGTGGCACCTGAATCATTGACCAAGCAGGAGAACATTGATTTCCTGAAATCAATCAAAATTTCTTTTTATGCCATCGACGAAGCGCACTGCATCTCGGAATGGGGGCATGACTTCCGTCCCGAATACCGCCGCATCAGGCCCATTGTCAACGAGATAGGGCAGGCACCTATCATTGCGCTGACTGCAACCGCCACTCCAAAAGTTCAGAGTGATATACAGAAAAACCTGGGGATGCTCAATGCCAACGTGTTCAAATCCTCCTTTAACAGGCCCAACCTTTTTTATGAAGTTCGGCCCAAAGTAAAAGCCAAAGATCAGATTATCCGCCTTTTCAGGGCTAATGTTGGAAAATCGGCCATCATCTATTGCCTGAGCCGCAAAAAAGTCGAAGAGATCACCGAACTGCTTCAAGTCAACGGGATCAAGGCCCTTGCTTATCATGCCGGCATGGATTCTGCTACCCGCTCGACCAACCAGGACAAATTTCTGATGGAAGAGGCCGACGTCATCGTGGCCACTATTGCTTTTGGGATGGGCATCGATAAACCGGATGTTCGTTTTGTCGTTCACTATGACATTCCGAAATCGCTGGAAGGCTTTTACCAGGAGACCGGACGGGCCGGACGTGATGGAGGGGAAGGACGCTGTATCACTTTTTACAGCTACAAAGACATCCAGAAATTAGAGAAATTCATGCAGGGGAAACCCGTTGCCGAACAGGAAATCGGGAAACAACTGCTGTTAGATACCGTCGCTTTCGCGGAATCATCCCTTTGCCGCAGGACCATTTTACTGCATTATTTTGGGGAGGAATACATTACCGAAAATTGCGAACACTGCGACAACTGTCTGAACCCGAAAGAGCTGATCGAAGGAAAGGAGATGGTTACCCTGGCCTTGCAAGCTGTGCTCGAAGTCAAAGAACAGTGCAAAAGTGAACACTTGGTCAACATCCTGACCGGAAATGAAACTGCCCAGGTTAAATCATTCATGCACAACCAATTAGATGTTTTCGGGGAGGGTGATGACCACAAAGATAAATTGTGGAACGCCGTTTACCGGCAATGTATCATCGCCGGATTCCTTACCAAGGATATTGAAAACTACGGCGTGTTGAAGATGACCAACAAAGGAAGGGCTTATTTGAAAAACCCTCAGCCTTTTACCATTGTAAAAAACCACGATTACGAGGCCGAAGAGGAATCCGAAGAAGTTCCGCAAGGCAACGCTGCTGTCGGAGATCCCGAACTCTTTTCCATGCTGAAAGATTTACGCAAAAAGGTGGCAGTTAAAAACAACCTTCCCCCATTTGTTATTTTTCAGGACCCCTCCCTTGCCGACATGTCTATCCAATACCCAACCACACTGGATGAATTACAAAATATCATCGGGGTCGGACAAGGTAAAGCCCAGCGGTATGGCAAGCCGTTCGTCGAACTGATCAAAAAACATGTGGAAGAAAATGGGATAGAGCGTGCCCAGGATTTTGTTGTCCGGTCGGTCGCCAATAAATCCAAAAACAAAGTCTTTATTATCCAGAACATCGACCGAAAACTGCCGCTCGACGAGATCGCAGCATCCAAAGATATGGACATGGATACGCTGCTGACAGAGATCGAAGCCATTGTCAATTCCGGCACAAAAATTAACTTAGACTATTACATCAACGACGTCATGGATGAAGATCAGATAGCGGATATCTTCAATTATTTCAAAGAGGATGCTGAATCGGATTCCATGGAAGAGGCCATTGCTGAACTGGGAGATGACTATGAAGTGGCAGAAATCAGGTTAATCCGCATCAAGTTTCTCGCCGAAATGGGAAATTAAAAGGCTGTTGGCTATTGGCTGTTGGCTATTGGCTGTTGGCTATTGGCTGTTAGCTATTGGCCATTAGCAAGTTAGATTGGAAGTGAGTATAAAGCTTCTACAAAAAGCTAATAGCTAACAGCTAATAGCTAAAGGCCAACTACTTGAAAATCAAGATAGAAAGTAGTCTTTCCCTGTTCACTTTGGAAATTTATTTCTCCTTTGCAATTTTCCAGGATACTTTTTGTAATAGCCAATCCAAGTCCCATCCCGCCACTTTTAGTGGTAAAATTGGGTTCAAAAAGCCTGTCGCGGTCGGCTTCAGGTATCCCGGACCCATTGTCCATGATAGTTATCCTCAACTTTTGATCCTGGGTTTCCAACTTTACCAGGATGGCCCCATCGGCCTGGTTCTGGATAGCCTGGGCTGCATTTTTGATGATATTGACCAGGGCGCGGCGCAGTTGATCACGGTCCCCTGATACAAATATCTTAGGTTGATCCGGATAAATAATCTCCAGTTTATACTTCCCGGGTGCATCAAACAGGGTGACAATCTCTTTGATTAGTCCGACAATCTCAACGGTTTCGATGTGTGTTGACGGCAGCTTGGCAAAATCCGAAAAGGCAGACGCGATATTGGACAAGGCATCAATCTGTGCTACCAGCATCCGGGTTACCCGGTTAAAATAATCGTCAAAATTGGGAGAGCCCTCATCCTTGATCTTTTGCAAATACTGGATGTTCAACTTCATCGGGGTAAGCGGATTGTTAATTTCGTGTGCTACCTGTCTCGCCATCTCCTTCCAGGCAGATTCGCGCTCTGACCTGGCTAACATGGCCACACTGTCGGCCAGCTCGGCCACTTTTTTATTATAGGCCTCAACTAATCGGCCAATTTCATCTTCACCCCGGTATTCAATCCTGGCATTTTGTTTCCCTAAAGCGATACCCTTTAGTTTTTGTTCGATCTGAAGCAGAGGGACCGTCAGCTTGGTGCTGATGACCAAAGCGATGACCATCGTGAGCAGTAACAATAAGATATAGAGGTTGGTAAATGCCACAATAAATCCGGTGACCTGTCTGGTAAAGTCGTCCTGCCTGCTAAAATAGGGCAGGTTGACATACCCTACCAACTCTTCCGAACGGTTAATCAGCGGCGCATAAACGGAGAAAAATTCCATTTTGCCCAAATTTTCGTTGTGCAGAAAGGTGGTAAGCCCCTGGATCCTCATTGCCTGATATGCCTGAGGGTTCATCCTTTCAGAGGTCAAACCCTTTTCGAAAATTTCATAACGCGAACTGGCTGCCAGCTTCCCTTTCAGGTCATAGATGTTGATATCG